>JALTOP010000054.1 GCA_027000105.1 Planctomycetaceae bacterium
CTTCGGAGCGATTCTGGCACTGGGATTGTGGCTGAATCAGCATTTGATCGCGGTGGATGAACTGGAGGAAACGGTTTCTCTCTCGCCGACCTTTGAAATCGGTCTGCTCATGACTCACCTTGTCCTGCTGATGAATGCAGAATTCCTGGAACAGCCCGGCTGGGGTGTTTACCTTTCCTATTACATCGAATACGGATTATTGATGTCCGCCATCCCCCTGATCGGAATAACCGGGGGACGATTCTGGCCTTATCTGATGCTGCTTCCTGTGATCGCGGCTCCCATTACCGGCAAAACTCTTTACAACGCCTGCTATCGTGAACCGTTTATCGATCCGGAAACAGGTTGGCTGGTTTTGCTGGCGATTCCAATGGCTATTCTTGTTACCATCGCCACCTGGTTTATCTGTCGAAGCCTGAAACATCAATCGGCGAAATCGTTTGCTTCAATCAGTCTGCTGCTGACGGCCTGGACGTATTTTTCGCTCAACACGATACAATTCCATTACGGCTGGCCCTGGAATGAATGGACTTCGCGCACTCCCAGCCAGACGATTTTCGGGATATTTCTTCTCATTATTACTCTTGCCGCGTTTGGTTATGGAATGGGAAACAGAAAACAGGTAGAGGCAAAGTAGAACCGAAAAAGCAGGCAATCCTCATGGGCAGCGACCAATTCATCTGGATGAACCGTGGAGCCGGGACGCCACCCCGATCGGTTTCCAGTTTCCGGGCAGAATCGAAAGTGACCGGCTTTTCAGCAATGCCTGAAGCCGGAGACTACGTTATCTCGGACGACCTGGGAACACTGTATCGGCTCGATCCGTTCATGAATGTCTCCCTGTTGACCAGACTGCAGGAACCTGTCAGACAGCTCTGCTGGAGTGCGACCGGCAACGCAGGTTCTGCCCTGAGCGGTGCAAACCGGATCACACGGATCGACGAAAAGCTGAAGGTCTTGTGGTCATGTGAAGTTCCCTTCAAATGTAAGGTCATCGCCATCGATCCCTTTGGCGTGTTCACGTTTGCGGCCTCGGAAGAAGAAGGAGCCATTCTGCTGGACGATCGGGGCAAACGGGCCGCTGTGATCAAATCGAACCGACCGTTGGCTTACGCCGAATTTCTTTTTGAAGAACCGGTGATCATTGCAGCGGCTGAGCACGGTCTGTTGGGGGCTTACTCTGTCTCTGGCGAAAAAGTCTGGGAAAAGCCTCTCTGGTCGAATGTCGGAGGGTTGTCCATATCACAGCAGCGCGTGCATATCCATCTGGCGGCTCTCAATCACGGGATCAAGGTCTACGATGGACAGGGAGAAAATATTACCGGGTACATTCTTGAGGGGACGGTCAACCGCATCGCGACAAGTTACCGAGGTCAGCAGGTGTTGGCATCAACGGTGGAGAACCAACTCTATCGCCTTGATCACGATGGGGCACTGCTCTGGGCGGCCCATCCGGAATCTCCTGTCAGCTATCTCTCTTCCGATCCATTAGGCAAAACAGGCGTCGCCGTTTTTGAAGATAACCAGGCTGTGCTGATGAAATGGTAAACACGAATTCCGGTTGCAGCATCCTCGATCCCCCAAAAAGGAGTTGCGGCGGTTGCAACAGATGCATGAAACGACAACACCCCGGATCGCGGAAATCCGACCTCATGAAATCAGAGCCAGCGTAAACTCTGTTCAGAAAACCTGCTACTTTTTGTAAACATCGTCGGGGTCAAACGCTTTGTCCGATTCGGCCAACTTGAGAGGAACAGGGGTGTCACTTTTGAGAGCTTCCCGATCAACTGCCCGGTAAAAACAGCTACGGTATCCGACATGACAGGCCCCTCCACCGAGTTGTTCCACCCGTAGCCAAAGGGCATCCTGATCGCAATCGATACGAATTTCCTTTACCTTTTGTACATGACCGCTGGTCGCTCCTTTGTGCCAAATCTCCTGCCGGGATCGGCTGTAGTAAACCGCTTCCCCAAGCGCGATGGTCTGTTTCAACGATTCCTCATTCATATAGGCAACCATCAGCAACTCGCCCGTTTCGTAATCAGTCGCAATCGCAGGCATCAGACCGTGTGCATCGAACTTTGGAGCGAGTTGCAGACCATGCTCCACCTGTTCCTTATCGCCGCGTTGGGCAAACCGAAGTTGAAGTTCCGACATCATTCTTCTCTCAAATAGTATTATGGAATAATTCGCTTGGGACGGCTTGTTTTCGAGCGGAAAAGCATTCTGTCGGCCAACTGGCACGTTGTTCGAAATTTCAGATCGTTCGATCTTTCAGTCAATCCGTTCGAAATTCTACTCAATCATTTCAAAGGCGTTGATAAAGTGCTTCAATTCCTGCTCGCCGCCGGAGTTGCCCCAGACAATGGTAACCACATCGAAACGGGCGGATCGATCGAGCATTTTTTCCGATTTGAGAAACGCTGTCGCTGCCCGGGAAAGTTTTCTCTGTTTTACAAAAGCGACCGTTTCAGCCGGTTCGCCATGATCGAGCCGGGTTCGCGTCCTGACTTCCACAAAAACAACCGTATGACCATCCTGAAAGATCAGGTCGATCTCGCCGAATCGGTTGCGAACGTTCTTCGCCAGGAACTTCATTCCCAGGCCTTGCAGGTGCTTCCGGGCAAGCCGCTCCCCCTGTTGCCCAAGAGATTCCGATCCGTCTCGACCGAACTTGAGAGAACACCACCGCTTCAACGCACGCCAAACATCAATTGTTCATCCCCCGAATGAGCCTGTTCCAGGCTGAAAACCTTCCCTTTCGCCAATGCGGTACCCGAATCGGATCGAACTGTTCTCAGCTGTTTTCAGCATAAACCGTTTTCGGAATTAACAGAACTCTGTAACGACAGGCATCAACGGTCACTGAGAGGATGGAATCAGCGAGATTCAAACAGGAAAAGAACGAAACCGCCCACCTCGCGGAGTGGCCCTGTTCCGACTACTTCTTGTCGTCAGTCGAAGCATCTTCCCCGGCCTTGGCTCGCCGCTCGACCAGGCGAGTCGCCTTACCAACCCGCTCCCGAAGATAGTAAAGCTTTGCCCGTCGAACCCGACCGTGACGTTTCACGACAACTTTCGCAATTTTGGGAGAGTGAACCGGAAACGTCCTCTCGACACCTTCACCTGCGACAATACGGCGAACCGTGAAGTTCTCGCGAGTTCCGCCACCACGGGAAGCGATCACCACGCCGGAAAAAACCTGAATACGTTCCTTGTCCCCTTCAAGAATCCGGGTATGGACATCAACCGTATCCCCGATTTCGTATTTCAAGGGGTTTTCTCGCAGGCTCGATTCTTCTGCGATACTCAGCAATTCCTGTCGACTTTTCATCACACTCAATCCTGTTCAATTCAATTCGCTCAACATCCGATTTACATCGGCACAGCCCGGCTGTTACCAGCCTGAAAATTGTCAGCTCAGTCGAGCTTTCATAACTCATGCCTGCGTTATTCAATACGTTTTCATCAAACCTCAAAATATTGAACAGACGCAATCTATAATCTATTTATCCAACAAATCATCCCGTCTTTCGCGGGTTCTTTGCAGGCTCATTTCTTTTCGCCATTGGGCGATTTTTTGGTGATCGCCGCTGACCAACACCTCCGGCACAGACATCCCCCGAAAATCCCGAGGCCGCGTGTACTGCGGATATTCCAACAATCCCTCTTTCGAGAACGAATCCTCCTGGGCACTCTGTTGATCTCCAAGCACGCCCGGAATCAATCTCATCACTGTCTCTATGACAATCATGGCAGGAACTTCACCGCCATTGCAGATAAAGTCGCCCACCGAGATCTCCATCGGCTTCAGACCGATGGAAATTCTCTCATCAAACCCTTCGTACCGTCCACACAATATCAACAGTCTGTCAAACCGGGCAAGTTCAGTCACCAGATTCTGATCCAGTTTGCGACCGTATGGCGTCATCATGACAAGTTGACCAGGCCGTTCCGCCTCCAGTTGCACCTGTTCGACACAATTGAAAACAGCCTCGCAGCCGATCAACATCCCCGGGCCTCCCCCATAAGGCCGGTCATCTACCGTGCGATGCCTGTCGCTTGCCCAGTCCCGAAAGTTCCACCTTTCGACTTCCAGCAATCCATTCTGAATCGCTTTGTTCAACAATCCTTCACTAAGAAAACCATCGAAAATCTCGGGAAATAATGTCAGGATATCAAACCGCACTATCTCACACTGTACAATTCCGAACAGAGAACGAACACGAAAAAAGAGCCCGTAAAATGGACACTTTACACCGTCCGGGCACTATTGTTCCGTTGAGGAATCGGCTTCTGCTGCTTCGCCAGATGCTTCTTCAGCGGATGCTTCCGGTTCAGCGGGCTTTTCTTCAGGGAGAGGCTTCGGCGCGGCCATCGCAGGTGCCTCCTTAGCCGTTCCCCAGTTGTTATCACGATATTTCCGAATCAGAACCCCAACTTTTTCGGTCGGTTGAGCCCCGACAGAGACCCAATAATCGATGCGATCCAACTTCAGGGTGACTCGCTTCGACTTGTCGCGCACCATCGGATCGTACGTGCCGACTTCCTCGATCGCTTTCCCATCTCTGGGTCTCCGAGAATCCATCACACAAATCCGATAGAACGGGCGATGTGTACGCCCCATTTTTTTCATCCGTATCCGAACAGACACACTACTCTCCCAAACAGAGTAAAATCTCTCAGTTTAGCCAACAGCTAACTTAACCAAATTTAACCACTATGTATATGTAATAGACGCATTCGGGCCACAGGCAGCCATCCGCGCCTTGCAGACAGTTACTGCTCTCCCGAATCGTCTCTGAAAAACAGGCGTAAAAGGGGAAGAAAATGCTCAACCCTCCCAACGTGCCTCCCAACGCGAAGTGGGCGATTCTATCAAACTCGAACAAGAATAAAAGCCTATATCGACAAATAATCTGTCACGCCCGGAGGATTGCGTTCACCCGGCAGAACAACTTCCGGCAATTATCGACAAAAACATGAACATGAGTGCGCTTTATGGTGGTGATGCCCGTTGGTTTTCGGCGATGTTCGTGATAGAATCCGTCATGTGCCGAGTTCGTCAACTGGATGACGCCGCGTACTGTTTTTCTTTTTGGCCGATCACGGATTTAACCAGACAGGGACGTTCACTTGCGAAACCAGCCACATTCTCAATGGCAGGTCATCGATTCCACAGCTGCCCAAAGGGATGAGGCGTGGGATCTGGATCGCAGAACCGGTTTGCGTACCGCGTTTCTCTGGTTCGCCGCTTTTCTGTTACTGTCTGTTTGTGTAGTTCGCCTGTATGATCTCAAAGTGAACCACGCACAGGATTTCCTCGCCAATGCGCATCCTACCACGGTTACCACGGAAACAATCCCTGCTACTGATGGGCGGATTTATTCCAGCGATGGGAAACTGCTCGCCTATGATGATCAGCTGTTTGCTCTGGGTGTTCATTATCGCTGGCTCGAAGATCCTCCCCATGAAGGCTGGTTGAGGCAACAAGCCCGTCAACGGCTGACAAAAAGTGAACGTCGTCATGCACAGGCCCTCGAACAGGCCAAAGCGGAGGTCATACAGGAGCGGGAGAAACTTTGGCAACGGCTGGCTTATATCAGCGGCAAGCCTCTTTCCGAACTCACTGCCAAGCGTCGCGCGATCCAACAAAGAATTGAACGGATCGCCCACGCTGTTCGCAAGAATCAGGAAGTACGGGACCAGACAGAACCGGAAGCCACATCGGTGAGCAACTCACACAAATCGAAATGGAAACAGTTCTGGTCTATTCTGGTCAGTGAGTTGACCCGACCGCCCCGGCGTTCAAAGAGGGATCCCATTATCATTCGCGAGGAACTCGATTATCACATCGTCACAGAGAATCTCTCGACTGCAGTTGTCGCCGAGATCGAGGCGCATCCAAAAGAGTTTCCGGGAATTCGGATCGTCACACGAACCCGCCGGGTATATCCGAACGGTTCGCTGGCAGCACATGTGATTGGAATTCGGCGGGCATTGCGCGACGATCAGATTCGAAAACGGAAGCAGGAATTGCCCGCGGGAGACCCTCTTTCGTACCAAACGGGAGATCGCCGGGGAGAATCGGGAGTTGAAAAGACATACAACATTACGTTGCGTGGGTTACCCGGGGAACGCCAGTTGGTCAAAAACAGGCGTGGAGAAATTCTGAAAACCGTTGCGGTTCGCGATTCACGTTCCGGCGATCATCTGGTTCTTACACTCAACAGCCATTTGCAACAAACAGCCGAGAAGATACTCGATCAGCTCATCCCGGCTGAGCAATCGCTCATTCCACCGTTACCCGCAGGGCAGAGAAACGCTGAAAACTCAGGGCCAACTGCGGGAGCTGTCCTGGTGATGAATATCTACTCGGGAGAACTGTTGGCAGCCGCGACCGCTCCCCGTCCCGACCTTTCTTTACTCGCTTCTGGTGACAGCGCGTACTGGAAAAGACTGGCCAACGATCGGCGATCGCCTTTGCTTTCCCGCATCACGCAGGTTGCGCTTGCTCCCGGTTCTACCTTCAAGCCGCTGACCGCCATCGCCTTATGTGAATCGTTGGGAATACCGACGGAGCCGGTTTTTTGCAGAGGATATCTGGATACGCCTGGTAGCCATCGTTGTTCAATCTTCCGCACCGCCGGCATCGGTCATGGAAAAATCGACCTGGTCGATGCACTTGCCCAGTCATGCAATGTCTATTTCTTTACCGCGGCTCGCAAAATGGGGCCGCAGCCATTGGTACGTTGGAGTGAACGATTTGAGTTCGGGACAGCGACCGGTATCGATTTGCCGTTCGAAAAAAATGGTACCCTTCCTTCTCCAGCGGATAATCAGGGAAAAACGAATCGCCATTGGTATCCGGGAGACAACCTGGGCCTGGCGATCGGTCAAAGCTACCTGACAGTCACACCACTGCAGATGATCCGATTGATAGCCGCCATTGCCAATGAGGGCGAACTGGTGAGACCGCATGTTGTCAGCCGAATCATACCGGGCGATGAACTAAATCCGGGAGCGACAGAACCGATGCTGTCGGAAAAAACGGGCCGAAGATTGTCGATCTCTCCCGCGACCCTGTCGATCGTTCGAGAAGGATTGGAACAGGCTGTCGAAAGCCCGAAAGGAACGGCCCATAAAACCGTTGCAATGGAAGAAGTGGCCATCGCGGGAAAAACAGGAACCGCTCAGACTGGAATCGACAAACCTTCTCACGCCTGGTTCATCGGATACTTTCCCGCCCGGAAACCTCGCTATGCCATCGCTGTTGTGCTGGAAGAAGGAGGATCGGGAGGAAAAAACGCGGGGCCGATCGCCCATAAAATGATTCAAGCAATGCTTGAACTCGGGTTAATCGAAACCGCTCAGGACTCTCCCTGATTCTTCGGGATTGTCCAAAGCGTTACTCGGGATTGCCCAAAGCGTGATGATGTGCATGTGCGGCCCGAACCTGTCCCGTGAATTTTTGTGTGTTGTCGTCATCAACAGGAATGTTTACCCTACGAACGATTTTTCACTTGAACATTATCCGAGCTGGAGAAAGCGTTGATTTCATCCATACAGGGGAAGCTGGTCGCATTGGA
>JALTOP010000055.1 GCA_027000105.1 Planctomycetaceae bacterium
CCAACCACTGTTTTGAAACCGGGGGAACAGTTCACACACCGACTTGTCTGGCATGTGGCAGCTGATTTATGTGATATCCAGGCGCATCGGGAAAAATTATCCGGTCGTCCGCTCGGCACAACAGCCATCACCATTCTCGCCTCAGGTGCACCGTTGCCAGGAGCTAGAGTTGAACTCTCGAAAATGGGGGAATACACGGGCACACTCTGGAGCGATGGTAGCGGCCGCATCGATCAAGCCTTGCCCGCAGGAACCTACACCGCCAAGGTCTCTTTTCAGGGCGTTCCGGTTCTCGATCGTGTTCAGCTTACAGTTACCGAAGGAGTGAATCCATTTAATATGAACTCCACGCTACAGGTCGGAACGTTGCAACTGGAGGTTCGTGACGGTCAGCAGCATTTCCTGCCCTGCAAGGTTTCGTTAAGAGGCAAGTCAGGGTCGTCAGGGGCGATTCCGTTGGACTTTGCTCCGGAATCCGCCCATCGTCGCGTGAAGAATCTGCTCTATCTCCACCAGGGACGCGAAGAAATCCTTCTCCCTGTCGGGGAGTATGAAGCGATCATCTCTCGTGGGCCGGAATACGATGCAGCTTTCGTCGATTTCACGATCAGCCCGATGGAGAAAACGTCACTCAAACCGCAGTTGAAGCGGACTGTCGATACCCGTGGCTGGATCAGTACCGATTTTCACAGTCACAGCAGCCCTTCGGGAGATAACACCGCCAGCCAACTCGGTCGTGTCCTCAATCTCCTTTGTGAGCATATCGAGTTCGCTCCCTGCACCGAACACAATCGGATTGATACCTACAATTCGCATATCAAAAATCTGGGGATCGAAAAAGAATTGGCCAGTTGTTCGGGAATGGAATTGACCGGCTCCCCGCTGCCATTGAATCATCAAAATGTTTTTCCGTTGATTCTCAAACCGCACCAACAGGACGGCGGTGGGCCTTCCACCGACACCAGTTATGAAAAACAGATCCAACGCGCGGCCCTGTGGGATAATCGTAGCGACAAACTGGTTCAGCAGAATCATCCCGATATCGGCTGGCTCTTTTTCGACAGGAATGGGGATGGCCAACCGGATGGGGGTTACTCCGCGGCTTTCCCGTTTATCGAGGCAATCGAGTTGCACCCCCTTGAATCGATTCTGGAACATTCCGTCCAACATGAATACAGGGGACGCATTCGGAATAACCGGATGATCAACTGGTTACAACTGCTCAACCAGGGCTACCGAATTACTGGCGTTGTCAATACCGATGCCCATTACAATTTTCACGGCTCGGGAGGGCTGCGGAATTGGGTGAAGTGTTCAACCGATTTGCCAGAGGAAATTAAAACATTGGAGATCGTCCACGCCACCGAACAGGGCCACTGCATCATGTCGAATGGCCCATTCCTGAATGTCACGCTGAGAACGATGGATAACGGAACATCGCGGGCGATTCCCGGTGATGAAGTCGTTTCGGAATCGGGGAAAGTTGAACTTCATGTCCGTGTGCAGTGCCCGAATTGGTTTGATATCGATCGGGTCTCTGTTCTGGTCAACGGCAAGACAGATCCGATGCATCATTATGGCAGAAAGACTCATACAGATAAGTTCCGCAGCGGTGTGGTCAAGTTCGATCAGAAACTGCAATTGGAACTGAAAGAAGACGCCCATCTGGTCGTTGTGGCTGCCGGGGAAAACTCCCAATTAGGCCCGGTGCTTGGACCTGTTTGGGGAAAACAGCGCCCCATGGCTGTTTCCAATCCGATATTCGTCGATGTTGACGGAAAAGGTTTTGCGCCGAATTTCGACCCGATTTACGGCCCACTACCGGTAAAGGCCAAATGAGGCCCGATCGTGCCTTTCACGGTCTGTTATGCATCTGTCTCCATCTGCGGACAGGGTCACTTGCCTCATCGTCAACTGTTTTAGCCCGTTTAGTCCATTTAGCTCGTTTAGCTCCGGGTGACGCCATCTCAAAGTGGCATCAACCGAATGCAATGTCATTTTGATGCTTCGAGTTGTGCAACTCCCTGCCAGTCAGCGAAGTCGGTGTGTACGATTCAATGCAAACGAGTTGGCGCAACCCATTACGATAATTGAGAATCATTCCAAACAGGCCATGGCCCACCAATTTTCTGTCAGATGTATGGTGTGGCTTCCCGTACATTTTCGTTCTGTTTTTTGTGATGGAAAGTGCACAGAAGGCCGATAAGAGATACTGGACAGGTATCGGGGGCTTTGTGCGCATGGTCTGAAGCTGGCGAGCCGGCATCTGTCCGTTCGGCCGTTTGAGGGATATCCATTCAGGAAAGATGCTCTGAACGGCTGATTGACTCGATGAGTTGGGAACTCTGGTGGAGCAAGCACGATGCGACGATCCTGTATGACGATCATTCTTTTCGCTTTTTTTTCGGGGATTGTTACCGTCCCGGAGACCGCGCAAGCGGGATGGCCCTGGCAGAAGCAGACCGTAAACGGGATGAAAAAGTATTCTCCCGAATGGTGGGCATACACCGGATCGCTGCCTGTTGGTACGCGGCAAGTGCATCGTTACGGGAAATTGTGGCCCCCTCGTCCGCGTCCAACCGATCCCCAGCAGACGTTTATGCAGCAGTTTCACGCCGCTCACTACTGGCCGACTCCCTATGTCCAGCACGATCGCGATATCGTCAAGGTTTTTGAAGCTGCCCAAATCAACCAGGGATGGAAAAATGCGACCACGCTTTATGACTATCATTTCGACAAGGTGACTCATAATCTGACAAAATCCGGACGAGAACATGTCTTGTGGGTGATGCAGAATCCGGCCAGATGTGAATCGGTGCTGCACATACAGGCTTCAACGGAAAAAAGCATCAATACCATGCGTCTTGCCAGTGTCAGCAATTATCTGGCGGAGATCAGTAGCCTGACCGGTCGCACCATGAATGTGCTGCTCGATGTCACCACACCGATCACGCGGCCGGCTGTTGAGGTTCAGATGTATCAAAAAGCATGGCTCGATGGCATGATCGCCCCGCACATTTCAACCAGTGACTCCGGGAGTGATTCCGGAGGAAACTGATTTTGGTCGACTACTTTCCTCGGCTCTCCTCCGACTATCTTGAGATATTTTCCCGGTTCAACGCAATTTCCCAAAAAATCTGAAATGATTTTAGTGGTTACGCAGAAAAAGCCGATTGGTGATGTAGCAGGCTTTGTCGACAACAAAGGACGCATGCGATAGGCACGTCGGTCGACCGAAGAGGCCCTCTTTTCTGTGGTCAGGCCCTGCGCAAAGGATTGCGAAAATGGGAATGCAAAATAAAAAGAGTTTCATGACAGCTGGGGCGCTGGTTCTTCTGGCTCTAAGTGGTTGCGCAGGCAGTGGTTCCGGTTCACTGGCCTGGTTATCTCCCTCGACGTACTTCAAGCGGGACGAACCAATCGATCAATTGCTCGCCCCCAAACAGCAGCAGATAAAACCGGGGAAACAGACCAGCCTTTATCCGCCCGGAGTGATGGTTTCACAGTCTGTCCCCAAGACAGAGAAAGATTTGAAGAAACCGATCCAGTTGCACCTCAGCTACGCGAAGTTGCAGGAACAGCTCGGGCATATCGCCGAGGCTCGATCCTCCTACGAGAAGGTCATCTCCAAGGAACCGCAATCGGTCGAGGCAAATATCGGACTGGGAAGACTCGACGCATTGGCAGGACATACCGAAAAAGCGGAGCAGAGATTCCGCAAAGCGATCGAGATTGCTCCGGATTCTGCAGAAGCCTATTTTGCTTACGGCAAATTCCTCGAAAGCCAAAACAGGTACACCGAGGCGATTGTCGAATTGCAGAAAGCCGTTCAGAAAAAACCGGAAACAAAATACAAGTTTGAAATCGGTCTGGCCCTGGCCCGTTCCGGTCAATACGAACAGGCAGCAGCCACTCTTTCCAATCTCGTTGGTCAGGCCGAGGCTCACTACAATGTCGGCTATATTGCGTTGAAAGAGAGACAGGATTCGATTACTGCGCAAAAGTATCTGAAAAATGCGCTGCAACTCAATCCCGATTTGGAGCAGGCACGATACTGGTTGGCCGAAATCAAGTCATCTTCCAGAAAGATCGTTACCGCCTCCGGAGTTCATTCCCCATCTACAGGAAACATCCAGCATGCGTTGAAGATTCAGCCGGCTTCGCATCACAACAGGGAATCCCTGATTCCGACGACAGTTCCAGAAACTTCCGAGGCAATCAATCCCGATAATCTGACACCGGAACAGTGGGAACAGTGGAAAAATCAGCAGGAACTGCAATAATGCGGTCTCTGTAACCGTAACGTCCTGATATTGTTCCCTGTGCCCATGAAGCGAAGTGTCGAAATCGGTGTTGATGTTTCTTGCGCAGCATCGAAAATTGCACGGGGGCAACTCGTCGCGATCCCGACCGAAACTGTGTACGGTCTCGCCGCTGATGCGTTGAATCCGTTGGCAGTCGCCAAAATCTTTGAAGCCAAACAGCGACCGAAATTCGATCCACTGATTGTTCATATCGCCTCCCGGGAATCGCTTGATTGGTTAACGGAAGATGTCCCCGCGATCATTCAGAAAATGGTCGACAGATTCTGGCCGGGGCCTTTAACCGTGGTGCTTCCCAGGAAAAGCTGTGTCCCGGATTTGGTGACTTCTGGTTTGGGAACAGTCGCGGTTCGTATGCCCGATCACCCGTTGGCACGGCGACTGATCGAACAATCAGGCAAGCCACTCGCGGCCCCTTCGGCCAACCTGTTTGGTAGAACGAGTCCAACAACTGCGTTACATGTAGCTGACCAACTGGGGGAACAGGTCGCCTACATTCTTGATGGAGGCCCCTGCCAGGTCGGAATTGAATCGACCATCGTTGCTGTGAATGAAGACCGTCTAATCCTGCTGAGACCGGGAGGCATCACGCTCGAACAAATCGAAGAACTTACCGGTACAGGGAGTGTTGTCATTCCGGATTCCAAACAGGCTTCGCGGGATAGCTCAGGCGGGTTACCTCTGGTTCCCGGTCAACTTAAAGAGCATTACGCCCCGCTGACTCCACTGATGATATGTGAAGATATTTTCCGTTCTACGGCCAGGACGCGGGTCGGTCTTTTAACACTTCAACTTTCTGAAGCGGATCGAAAACGCGCTTCTGAAATGTTTGAGTCCTTCGAAGAACTCTCTGCAACCGGGAATCTGGCCGAGGCGGCTGCCAACTTCTTCGCTGCCATTCGCAAACTTGATGGACAAAATCTCGATCTGATCATCGCCACACCGTTCCCGCAACAGGGGCTGGGACGGGCCCTGAACGATCGTCTCAACCGGGCCGCCCACTGATCAAACCTTTCCATCTGCACTGTACAGGCAGAGGCCTGTTTCATCTCGTGTAGCAGGGAGAGTTGACATTTCTTTCTGATTGAAAGATAACGGAAAATCGCTTGTCTGTTTCCGTTTCCAATCGTTTCTAAAGAGATCGAAGTTGCTGTCTATGAAAATACAACAAGATCTGCTCAAAAAAGCCTGTTTCGCTTTGTTATCTATGCCACTTCTCTGCCTGCTGAATCTGGGTGCTGCCATCTTCGCGGCTGAGCCCCATTCAGAAACAGAGAGTTTACAGCCGCTCGAATACAATAATCCGGGACTGGTTGTTGATCTCGGCGTTGGCCTCTGGGCGTGGCCCGTTCCCTGCGATGCGGATGGCGATGGCGATCTTGATTTGATCGTTTCCTGTCCCGATAAACCATCAAACGGAATTTGGCTCTTTGAAAATGCGACCGGTTCCACCGCGAAAAATAAATTTCCCGTCTTCAAGGCAGCCAGACGGCTCAGCCACGCGGTTCATTATGTGATGCCCAGTTACGTTGATGGAAAACTGCGCGTGCTCACGCCGGGAAAAGAACATCCCAACTTCACGAAGACCGGTTTGAAGGAACGGAAAATGCTTCCGATCGCTGCCAACTTCTATTGGAAGGCGAGCGACCCGAAAAGACGGGCCAAGGTTCGCCACAACCAATGGCGTTATGTCGATTACGATGGTGATGGCAATGTCGATCTCGTGGTCGGTATCGAAGATTGGCGGGGATACGGATGGGATGACGCCTGGAATGAACAGGGTGTTTGGAAAAACGAAAAACTGCACGGTTACGTGTTTCTGTTTCATAATTCAGGAACAACAGAAAAACCGAAGTACGAAAAGCCGGTCAAAATTGAAGCTGGGGGAAAGCCGGTTGATGTTTTTGGTTGTCCGTCGCCGAACTTTTGTGATTTCGATTCTGATGGCGATCTCGATCTGCTCTGCGGCGAATTTCTGGATGGCTTCACCTACTTCGAGAACATTGGTACTCGGAACAAGCCCCGCTATAAAAGTGGTATTCGCCTGAAAAGTGAAGATGGTTCCAAATTGAGAATGAATCTGGAAATGATTGTTCCGGTCGCGATTGATTGGGATCTGGATGGCGATTTCGATTTGATTGTCGGCGATGAAGATGGGCGAGTTGCGCTCATCGAAAATACAGGAAAACTGAATGAGGACCACACTCCGCGGTTTCTCGATCCCGTCTACTTCCGGCAGGAAGCGGACGACTTGAAATGTGGTTCGCTTTCGACGCCTGTCGGTGTCGATTGGGACGGTGACGGAGATGATGATATCGTTTCCGGAAACACGACCGGCTTCATCGAGTTTTTCGAAAATTTGAGTGGCCCCGGTGTTGAAGTTCCCCGCTGGGCCGCCCCGGTAAGATTGAAGGCCGGGGATAAGGTCTTTCGCACGATGGCCGGACCGAACGGAAGTATTCAAGGCCCGGCTGAGGCAAAATGGGGATATACCACTCTCAACGTCGGCGATTGGGATGGCGATGGTGACCTGGATATCGTCTACAACGATATCTGGGGAAAAGTCCGCTGGCTGGAAAACATTGGCACCAGAACCTGCCCGAAACTGGCCGCTTCCAAACAGATCGATATCGAATGCAACGGAGTTTGCCCGAAACCGGAATGGACCTGGTGGACGCCGAAAAAGAACGAACTCGTCACACAATGGCGCACCACGCCGCTGGTCGTTGACTGGAATAAAGATGGACTGACCGATCTGGTGATGCTGGATGTCGAGGGCTATCTTTCGTTTTATGAACGCACAATAAAAGAGGGGAAGCTGATTTTGCTTGCACCGAAACGCTGTTTCTACGGCGAAAACTTTTCGGTCACTGATGGCAATCATCGCATCAAAAATTCATCCCCCGGCTTGTTGCAGTTGAACTGGAAGCGGGCAGGAGGAAGCGGACGCCGAAAGTTTTGCGTTGTCGATTGGAACGGCGACGGCAAACGCGATATTCTCGCCAATTCGATCAACGCGAATCTGCTGTTGCAAACCAAATCAACGGAAAAGACCTGGACATTTCGGGATGAAGGGCCGCTGCTGCAGAAAAATATTCAGGGGCACACCACCAGTCCGACGGTTGTTGATTTCAACGGCGATGGCATTCCCGATTTCCTCGGCGGTGCAGAAGATGGACGTTTCTATTATGAAAAAAATCCACGTTCAAAATAGATCAATAATCGTTGGCTGGTAAGGGCTGCGGGGTGCGTTGAAATGCACC
>JALTOP010000056.1 GCA_027000105.1 Planctomycetaceae bacterium
GGTCAACAAGGTGGCTTCGGCGGAGGTGGCTTCGGAGGTGGCGGGTTTGGCGGCGGCGGGTTTGGCGGTGGCCAGATCGGCGGCGGTGGCATCGGCGGCTTCGGCGGTCAAGGTGGTGGCTTCGGCGGTCAAGGCGGTGGCTTCGGCGGTCAAGGCGGTGGCTTTGGCGGCCAACGAGGTGGCCAGCAAGGCGGCTTCGGTGGTGGGCAATCAATTACCGTCCAGCAACCGGTTCAGGAGCAGGTCTTTGTTCAAACCGTTGTCAGTGTCCCCGATGGTGGTACGGTTCTGCTGGGTGGTGTGAAGCGACTGCGTGAAGGTCGCAACATGGCCGGCGTTCCAATCCTCAACAAAATTCCGTACATCAGTCGACTTTTCAAGAACTCCGGAGTTGGCCGGGAAACGGAAAGTCTGATGCTGATGGTTACTCCTCGCATCATCATCCAGGAGGAAGAGGAAGAACTTCTGGGTGTCGAACTCAACTGACGGATCATCTCTCTCAGGTTGATTCTTTCAGGGTCGGGAATCGTCGTAACGATGGGCATCGTTGCGGCGATTTCTTTTTTGCGTTCACCATTATTCAATGACCACTCGACAAAGAACGGAAATACGCCGCGTTTCATCGAGCATCGGCTGCCTTGCCAAACTGCCGGAGAATCAAGTATTCTGGCTTGGGAGTGTCAACCCTTTCCATCATTTTCCTCCCCCAGAGAACCAAATAATGACCAAAGAACTTTTTGAACGATTAGCCCAATACGATACCCCAACAGTCTGCAATGCGATTGAATTGTGGGATATACGCCCTCGAACTGCCGGTTATATGAATGAAACGATCCAGGCCTGTTTCCCCGGTTTTCCGCCCATGGTTGGCCTGGCGTTGACTTCAACGTTTCGTTCCTCAGCCGCACCGGTTGGTGCAGACGCCTATTCCAGCATGACTGCCCAAACAGAAATAATGGAAAAAATGGAGCTTCCTTCGGTCATCGTCTTTCAGGATCTCGACACCCCCATTGCAGCGGCGACATTCGGGGAAGTCATGTGCAGCACTTACAAGGCGTTTGGCGCAGCCGGTTTGATCACCTCGGGAACGGGACGGGATTTGGAGCAGGTTGAAGCAATCAACTTCCCGGTCTTCACTTCCGGTGCGCAGGCGGCTCACGGATATTGCCATTTCGTTGATGTCAATATCCCGGTCTCAGTCGGAGGCATTCTGGTTCGCCCCAACGATCTTCTGCACGGTGACTGTAACGGGATCACCACCATCCCCGCAGAAATTGCCAGCGAAGTTCCCGATGTCTGCGATGAAATCATCAAAGCCGAGCAGATTGTCCTTGATTACGTCCGCTCCGCCAATGTGACTTCCGCTGGTTTTGATGAAGCCCGACAGGAATGCATCAGCCAAATCTCTGCCTTGGCACAAAAACTGAAAGCAAAACCGTAAAGCGCCCGAGACAGGCCGCAGCCGGATCCGTCTGATTGAGACCTCAGAGAGAGTGCCGAGATACTGCTGCACCTTCTGACGACGAATCTCGGCAATCGTCGAGTCTCAACAACCGCTGCAGTCTGTTGAATGTTAGAAGGTCACATTGCCCCCACTAGGACTCGAACCTAGAACCTACTGATTAAGAGTCAGTTGCTCTACCAATTGAGCTATAGGGGCCGTTTGAAAAAGAACTGCAACGAGAGAAAATTACCGGATGGTTGGCAACTGCATCATGCCTGCCAACAACTCTCATTTGCAATCTGCTCTGTTTCTCCCTGCGTCCCGACATTCCCTCCTGTGTTCCGATCAATCGGAGCCGGTTGGATTGAATCGAACCGGGCGAACCCGTTCATTCTACGGAATGAAGGATGATTTGCAAGTAATGTTGCATTCCACAGGAATAGCGATAGCGGGGAAACTGACGCACGAGAACCTGGTCACTCGACAATTAGGGGTAACGGTCGAGGGGGAAACGTTTCTCAGTGTGCATTCGCCTGACTGGGCCTGACGTCGCACTGCCGGGAAGAAACTGAAGCTGGAACTGCAATTGAAGCTGATGCCGCCCCTGAACCTGCGAAAGAGACCGGAGCGCAACTCTTCCGGTTTATTTGAAGCCAACGGCTTCGAGTTTGGTGTTATTATCGTCCCACATACCGCCGTTCTGTGAACCGACCACTGCTACCGTCCCAACCACAGACAGCAAAATTGCAGCGAGCAGAACCGCATATTCGACGGCTGTCGGGCCGCTATCATCAGTCAGAAAGGATCGTAAAAACGGGATGAAAGAACGCACGGCAGACTCCAAAGCAATGGGAAGAGTTGACCCCCAACGCTAGCCCAGTCCCGGAGATTGTCAAATTCAATCTGGCTGTTTCACTTCAGAGACGCCGGCAGGCTACCTTTGGTCAGAAAAGGCAGAATAATCCCGACAATCCTGATATTATGTTTAATCGTCAAGCTCCGCCAATTTGGATGCAACTTCCTCGACGTGTCCTTTTACGGAAACTTTGGGCCAAACAGCAGCCAGTTTGCCGTTTTTGTCGATCAGAAAAGTTGCCCGCTGGATGCCCATTCTTTTTTTGCCGTAATTGTTTTTCTCGACCCAGACACCATACTTCTCGGCAACCTGATGGTCTTCATCCGACAGGAGCGTGAAGGGGAGTTCGTACTTGGCAATGAATTTTTCATGAGAGGCAACAGAGTCGGGACTGATGCCGAGCACGACCGTATCCGCCTTGTTGAACCGGGCGAGCTGATCACGAAAATCACACGCTTCGGTTGTACAGCCGGGTGTGTTATCGCGCGGGTAGAAGTAGAGGACAACATTCTTCTCGCCTTTGAATTGGCTGAGCCGAATTTTTTTTCCGTCGGGAACAGCCGGGAGATAGAAAGCGGGAGCTCTATCACCAACTTTCAGGGTTACTTTTTCAGACATTGCATTTCTCCACGTCTTGTGGTTAGGAGATGATGAGATATTGAAATTCGTCACATATGCTGCAAGCAGCACTTGGTGCGCCATGTTAATTGGTATTCTGCGAGTGAAAAACGCCGAATGAAAATCAACACTCATTCGGAAGTTTGATACCCGATTGTCCCATCTTAACCTTGTTGAGCAAATCCTCAACTGTTGAGCCATTCCTCAATTCATGCCGGGCATCCAATTCATACCAGACATCCGTCGCCTGGGACGCTTCCGGGCGAAATCTGTTTATGGCGGAAGCGCTTGCGGCTGACAATCTATTCGGCCTATTCAGCCAATCCGCCGGTTTGCCGAATTCGTGGCCCACTCAGGAATTTTGGGAGAGCAGCCATAATTTCCAGGTTCGTTTGTCGTACCCGAAGTTGACTTTCGTCAAGGACTTCAGCGCCTCGAGCACTTCGGGATTTTGCTGATTGACTCGAACCGTGCGGACAGCTTTCACAGGGGGAGGGTTCGACTGGGTAGAAATATTTTCTGGGGGAATTTGCCCCGTGAGAAGACCGGCCATGATTTCCGGGGGAAGCTGATATTGGGTTCCCTGTGTAACATTTCCCCCTGGCCCCAGCGTGACCCCGACAGTGGGAAGATCGACCTGGACGCGATATTTATGCGTTGTAACCAGTGCATCGATCAAGAAAGGAATAGCCGATTTGTCACCCAATTTCCCCAAGGCGGAAGCGGCACGTCGAACAACTACATTCTGTTTGTTGGCAAGATGCTGAACAAGAACCGAACTGGCCAGCTGTTTGCGTGTTTGGGGAACGGCCTGAATGGCCTTTGAGCGAATTCCCGAATCGACATCGAACAATCCCTGCTTGATGAGCGAAGTGACCGAAGCAGGAGTATCGAAGCGGGCCAGAGTTTCAACATACAACAATCTGACATCCCGGGAGGGGTGGTCGGCAAAAACTTTTTCCAAGGCGGGAACCGCGGTTGGATCGGTGAGCGCACGAATCTTTTCCACCGCGATCTGTCGCTGTTTATCGGAACGCCCGGTGAGCCATTTCGACCAACCAGCCAGTTTCGAGTGCCATCGGCGCTGTTCTTCCCGCTCGGCAGCCGATTTCTCGAGAAGCTCTTTTTCTTCAGGTGTGACATACTTTCGCTTGTAACGGACATAACCGCGCGAAAGCATATACTCCTCCTGTGTGGTCCACTTTCCTTCGCGTTTGATGTGTCCGAGTGCTCGGTGCGCCTGTTCGTTTTGCGGGTCGAGTTCGAGAATCTGCATCAGGATTTTTTCTCGCTGAGGTTTCAACCGTTTTTCTTGACACCACTGCGATAATGACCAAAGCGAGGCGACATCCCGGGGAGTCAATCTCGCCTTCATCTCATACTCTTCATAAACCAGCGAACGTCGTGTAACGAACTCGACATCTTTTTCCGAAACGGACACCATGGCTCCGGAAACAGTCTGGATGTCCAAATGGCCGGTACGGGAAGATGCTGAAGAAACAATCTTTCCCCGCACTTCCCCTCCATATTTCAATCGGATCAAATCAGCAGATGACTCCGCGGCAAGGCAGAACAGGAGCGCAACACCCGCCAGGGTTTGGCCTGTCAGTAGATGTGCCTGGAATCGGTTCATGTGGTGAGCCCCGGAAATTGAAAACCCCTAACGCGGGCCGGCTTTGGGCGTTTTTGACGGTATTATGGTAAAATCAAATCGGTTCAGTCGGCAAGAACTTACTGGAAACTTTGTCAGAATCAATCCAGATTGTTCATATGGACACCGTTCAGTGAAATATTCCTGGGAAAAAAAGTCCGCCTGAGTCTATTATGTCGGCAGAAATACCCGGATTCCTGTGATTTCAAGCAGACAGGTACTGGAATCGGGTGAAATCATATCGTTACACTCGAAAGCGGACGATGTTCAGAATAGGTGTTCGCCCCGATTCGATTCTGTTCGACCCTGTTTTCGTCTTGCGGGAATGAAGGTATAAGCAGGCGAGAACACGCAGGTGACTACGAGCGGGCAACAGGGGGTGTTGTTGCTGTCAGTCGAATCGTATTCGGAGCGGCAACGATCGACAAATCTAATGGAATCATCTCTTTTGCAACCTGTTTGCAAGTTGGGCAATTTGATATGAGTCTCTGGAGTATTCGTATGAATGGGAAGAGAGCGGTTTTAACGGCAGCCGGGATTTTTGCAGTGATCTGTGCGGTGCAACCGGTTTTTGCTCAGGGCAATCTGGTCAGTTCGTCCCCTTTGCCCCCTTCGCGAATACTGAATCATTTTGGACTGGAACAGGGTTGGTGGGGACAGGCTGTGCTCAATTCAACCCGAGATAAAATCAGGCACATTGCGATTGATGAACGTTCCGTCATCGTCGTTTCCACTTCGGGAATCGTGACCTCGTTCGATGCCGAGAACGGGCGAAAAATGTGGGTAACGCGAGTTGGCCGCAGAGATCATATTTCTTTCATGCCGGTCATGAACAAGAAGCAGGTGCTGATCGCTTCCGGCATGAAGCTTTTCTCGCTGGATCGTCTTGAGGGAGGAGTAACCTGGGAGATCGACTTGCCCAAGATGCCTTCAACGGCCCCGGCTGCCGATGAGGAGCGTGTCTATATCGGCACTCTTGACGGTTCTGTTTACGCGTTCGATTTGAAAAAGATTAAAGAACTGTATCAGGAGAGGCTGCTTCCCGAATATTCGCTTTCCACACGGGCCTGGCGATACAAAGCGGGGAAGAAGGTCACCTCCCCTCCTGTAGTCACGCCGTTGTCGGTCAACTTTGCTTCGTTGGATCACTCACTCTATTCAGTCGGTCCGCGAACAAGAAATCTGCGATTCCAATTCGAAACCGATGGGCCGATTTCCGCTCCGCTGGTGAAGCAGGGGCCGTATATCTATGTCGCCTCGGAGGACTTCAACTTTTACTGCCTGAATGCGAACAACGGAAAAGTGCAATGGTCGTTTCTGTCAGGACTGCCGATACGCAAGTCACCTTACGTCATTGGCAACCGAATCTACATTCTGCCCGATGCTGGCGGGATTATTGCTCTGAAGGCAGACACAGGCCGGCACGCCTGGCCGGCTGCACAACTCAAGGCCGTCAATTTTCTGGCTGCAACGCGTCATCAGGTTATCACCACGGATCAAATCGGGAATGTTCTTCTGTTGAATCCCGACGATGGTAGTGTCATCGGGCTGCTCCCCCTGATTTCATTCAATCTCAAGCCGGCCAACGCCGTCACCGATCGGCTGTTCCTTGCCAAGGAGAATGGCCTGATCGTGATGATTCGTGAACAGGGAAGCAACTTCCCGGCCTATCACAAATACCCCGAACGACGCCCCATTCTTCCCGAGCTCTACAATCCTCAGGAAGAAAAAAAGGAGGAGGCTGAGGCGAACCCGCCAAAACCGAACACGGAAGCAGATAATTGATACACATCGCCAGCCCGTTGACAGATCATCGCCTGGTTATTGACGGCTTGTTGACGGGCTCCAACGTGAAACGTGAGGCAAACAACACTGGTTCAGAGTTGGCGATTTTCAAAGCCGGTGATTCCCCGCTTCCCCCTTCGCCTGTTCTTCACTTGTTGAAAACGGTTCATTGTTATTGGGCCATCGATTCCTTTTTCCAGGCAATGGTCGCTTTCAGGATCTGTTCAAGGGGCATTTCCGGCTTGAAGCCAAGCGTTTTTTGCAAGCGGGTTACATCGGGCACACGTTTGCGGACATCTTCGAAATCGTGTCCATAAGCCTCTTTGTAGGGGACATAATTGATATCCAGTTCGGGATTGACCAGATCAATCACCTGTCTTGCCAAATCTCTGATCGTGACAGACGAATCGCTTCCGATATTGAAAAGGCGATGATCCAGGTTGTCGCACCGCATCAGACCGACAACGCATTTGACGATCTCTGAAACATGGGCGAAACAGCGCACCTGCATTCCGTCATCGTAAACGGTCAACGATTCCCCACGCAGAGCCGCTTCGACAAATCTGGGGATCACCATTCCGTAATTGCCGACCTGCCTGGGGCCTACAACATTGAAGAAGCGGCCAATGACCACGGGCAAACCGAATTTCCGATGGTAGGCCAGAGCCAAAAATTCATCAATGGCCTTCGAGCAACCATAAGCCCAGCGGGGCTTGGAAGTCGGACCAAATTGCAGATCGTCTTCTTCTTCAAAGCGATCCTGGTCGCTTTTTCCGTACACTTCGCTGGTGGAAGCGAGAAAGAAGCGCTGTCCTCCCTGAACAGCCAGTCGCAGCAGAGATTCTGTCGGGAAAATATTGGTTTCGATCGTCCGCACCGGGTCATCGGCGACAAGTTTGACTCCGACAGCAGCGGCCAGATGAAAGACTTCATCCTGTCCCTGCATCACTTCCGAAACGAGAATGGGATCGGTGATGGAACCGATTCGTATTGTCAGTCTGGGGTGATCGCGTACCGCGTCCAGGTTGGAAAGCCGACCGGTGGAAAGATTGTCCAACACGGTCACTTCATGCCCTTCTTTGAGAAGGTGCTCGACAACATACCCGCCAATAAACCCGGCTCCGCCGGTTACAAGAGATCGACACATCGGCACAAACCTTTAACGAAGGAAAACAGAACGATTCGGAAAGAAAATCAGCACCGCTGAAAATCATATCGTACTGCCCCGGAT
>JALTOP010000057.1 GCA_027000105.1 Planctomycetaceae bacterium
TGCCCAATACGCCGCATCGAACGGGTCGGTTCCGCTTGCTGTTCCCGGCGGCCCATTTTTGACGTGATCCCAAATACCGAGCACGATCGCGAGCAATTCGTCTCGAATTTGCTCATTCTGTTTGAGCGTATCAATTTCGCCGCCCCATTCTGCCCACCAGTAACCGTATTCATGAGTCGGCTGTTCATCGCCCGGAGTGGCGTAAAGACGCAATTTCAATTCTTCCCGGGTAAATTTCCTCGCCCAATCGGGAGCGACAAACGGCATTGGTCGGGCATGTTTTCGTGCTTGCATTAAAATGGTGGAACCGAGCCGCTTGTTGTCTGCTTTTTCCTGAGCAAGAGATTCCCCGAATTGATCACGGCTTTCGCGTCCTTCCATAAAAGCCGCCCCCGCCTCAGCGGCAAGGCGTCCGTCGCCCGTGCAGTCAATAAATATTTCAGCCTCGATGACAAAACGATCTTCCGTACTTTGCCGTTCCGCAATCGCCTGTTTAATGCGATTACCTTGCATGATGACCGAGGTGATTGCGGTGTTGAGCATCAATGAAAGATTCGGTTCCGCACGGCATTTTTCGTACAGAATCAGATCGAACATCGAAACAGATCGCTGCGGGTTACGAACGGAATTTTCCAGTCGAATTTCTTCGATGATTCCTCCTTCCCGCGCTTCGGTCTGTAATTCTTCACCTCGTTCGGAACGGCCCGTGCCGTTTGCTCCGACGATGTGCATGCGAATTTCACTCGAAGCATTTCCGCCCAACACGGATCGGTCCTGACATAAAATGACGTTCGCCCCACATCGGGCAACCGCAATCGCACAGCAGACGCCCGACATCCCCCCACCTGCGACAAGAATATCACACGATAAAAAATGTTCGTCTGTTAAAGCCATCGAAGCAGGAAAACTCCTCAGTTCTGCAAGGCATCTGTTGTGCTTTATTGAAGTAGACCACGGGTGCGTTGCAACGCTCCCCTCGATTGACTGGTTGGGGCTTCATCAGAAAAAAGTCTCTGAAAAAGGTGCCCTCAGTGAAGCTGTCTGTTTATCGTCTAATCGCCTGGTGTCTGTTTCTCTTTTCGAGGCGAGATGATGTTGATTATTTTGCAGGCGATCAAGCCACCGGCAATATTAACGAGCAGTGCGACCGGGCCGATCCATTGAAAACTGACCGGGTCATTCGCCAGGCGGTATTCTTCGTGGGTTAGTGGATCGATCTTCGTCACAATTTCGGTGCCGAATGTTGCCGGATCGATCCCGTACTGTTCATGTAAAAAGAAGACGACCGCTCCCGAAAATGCCAGCAGCAACGCGGTTGCCATTCCCAGAATTGTTCCGATCCAAACTCCGGCCGGTCGAACCGATTTGACGAACAACGCGAAGAAGAATAACGAAAACAGAGGCGTCACAAACAGGTTGACTACCTTGTTCGTCACCTTGGTAATGTTTCCTTCGATATTTCCGATATACATGCTGCCGATGACAATTGTTATCCCGATTCCCAATGCAAGCAGACGGGCAATCAGGATGTGCTGCTTTTCCGATTTCGGCTTCAAACCGAAACGGTCAAGCAGGTCGGTCATCACAACAGCCGTGATCGAGTTCACGCCGGAATCGATACTCGACATCGCCGCTGCAAACATCGCCGCGACGACAAAGCCAGAAACCCCCATCGGCAAATGAAAGGCAATGAACAACGGGAACAGGTCATCTGCGTTATTCTTCAAATCCATGTGAGCCGGCATGTAATCGGGATGCACCTCATAGTACGAGAGCAGCGCAAACCCGACAATCGAAAGCAGCAGCGTAACAGAGGCCCCGACAATCATTTGTGTGGCGACCGCTTTTCTGGCCGATTTTGCGTCATGAGTGGACATGAATCGTTGCACCGAAACCTGATCTCCTCCCGCCGTGCAGACATACCAGACAAAAACGGAAAGAATCGTCCCGACCATCGTTACGCGTGTTTGCGGGTCGAAATCGAAAATCGGTTGATAATCCCAGTTCGCGTGCCAGGTGGTGGGGAACCAACTGAAGCCGCCGAAATCGATGGTGACCATCACGACAATCATCAAGGCCCCGGTGAAGAGCAGAATCGATTGCATCAAATCGGTAATGACAACCGCTTTGAGGCCCCCCAGCGAAGTATAAATGACCGAAACGATTCCCGTTACCAGAACAATCCACGGGATCCAGCTTGGATCGACATTCATCATGACGATCATCGCCTTGGAAGCGAGATAAACCAGCAGCGTCATCCAGACCAGACGCATCATCAAAAAAAGCGAGGCACCGAGTAGACGCAGGCTCAGTCCCAGTTTTTCTTCCAGCAGTTCGTAAGCGCTGGTCACGCGCTGCCGCATATAGACGGGAATCAACACATATCCCACAACCAGAAAAACAAACGGTAGTGCAATCAGTCGCGTCAGAAAGACGGGACCTTTACCCAGAATTTCACCGGGTAGAGAAAGATAGGTGATGGTGCTGAGCAGTGTCGCGAAAAGCGAAACACCGATCAGAAACGGGTTCATCTTTCCGCTGCCGACAAAATATTCCTGTGTCGATTCCTGCTTGCGCCCAAACCACCACCCCAGGCCGATTGTCGAAACTGCATAGACGCAAATAATCAACCAATCAATCACTGTAAGGCCAGCTTGCGGCGGCATCGTTTATTCCTGGGTAATAGCGGGGAATGATTGCAAGGGAACGAGAAAGTCCTGATCGCTGGGCTCAGGAAGATTTCCCGCCTCTACAATAGCTAACATTCATGTACCGAAACAAGTTCGCAGAAGCAGTAACAATACAATCAGGGTGAAAAAGGCAATCAGGGGAAAAAGTACCCAAGGTGCGTCACGACGCAGCTTGCAATGACCACGATTACGATTGTTTGAATTGACGTAAACAACAGACCTTCTGCGCTCAGGCACCGGTTGCAGAATTCCCGTCGTTCTCTTCCTGGGAATTGTCCTCTCTGGCCGGTTCTACTGAGGATGCCGGGTTGGTACCCGGTTTGATTTGCGGGCCTGTTTTATACTGCTTCAAAATGGAAAAGAGGTGTTCGCTATCCATCACTTCCATTTCGACCAGGTCTCTGGTCATATGTTCGAGGATCTCTCTCGATTTCGAGAGAGTCTCTGCAACGGTCGCCATGCACTCATTGATAATCCGTTTGACTTCCTGATCGATCTCCCGCAACGTTTCCTGAGAGTGTTCATAGTCGGCTGAACCACTGATGCCTCCTGCAAGAAACGGAGACCGCCTTTGCGTTTGATAATTGACCGTTCCCAGTTTGGGGCTCATCCCGAATTCTGTCACCATCCGCCTGGCTGTATCGGAAGCTCGCTCCAGATCGTTCTGAGCGCCGGTCGATTGTTCGCCGAAGATCAGTTTTTCCGCACCGAGACCGCCCAGCATAACGCAAATTCTGTTCTCCAGTTCCGCTTGTGTTACCAGGAAGCGATCATCCTGGGGCCGCTGCATCATGTAACCGAGTGCACCGAAGCCGCGTGGAATGATCGAAATTTTATGAACCGGATCGACATGAGGAAGCACACATGCCATGAACGCATGGCCGCATTCGTGATACGCGACCCGCTGTTTTTCATCTTCCCGGATGATGCGGTTACTTTTTTCCAGACCGGCTACAACACGTTCAATCGCTTCTTCGAAATCAGCCATCGAAACGGTTTTGCGATCGTTGCGGGCGGCCAGCAGTGCCGCTTCATTCGCCAGGTTCGCCAAATCTGCCCCGGAAAAACCTGGTGTCAATTTTGCGATATGCAGCAGGTTGACTTTGTCATCCATTTTGATTTTTGCTGCATGTACCTTCAAAATCGCTTCACGGCCTTTGAAGTCGGGGTTATCAACAAGCACATTGCGGTCGAAACGCCCGGGACGCATCAACGCGGGGTCGAGTGTTTCCGGGCGGTTGGTCGCTCCCATCACAATCACACTTTTATCCGAGGAGAAACCATCCATCTCGACCAGCAGCGCGTTGAGTGTCTGTTCTCGCTCATCGTGACCGCCTGGCATGCCGCTGCCGCGTGCCTTGCCGAGTGCATCAAGTTCATCAATAAAAATGATACTCGGTGCTTTATCAATTGCCTGTTGAAAGGTATCCCGCACACGGGCGGCTCCCACACCGACAAACATTTCAACAAAATCGGAACCGGAAAGCCCGAAGAAAGGAACGCCCGCTTCCCCCGCAACGGCTCGGGCAAGCAGCGTCTTTCCCGTTCCAGGTGGGCCGACAAGCAGCACGCCACGCGGGATACGGGCTCCCAAAGCCTGATACTTGGCGGGTGTTTTGAGAAACTCGACAATTTCCTGAAGTTCGCAGACAGCCTCATCAATTCCCGCAACATCCTGAAATGTTGTTTTGATATCATCCTGTGAAATCAACTTTCCTCGACTGCGTCCGAACGACATCGCACTGCCGGCTCCGCCCATTCGACGAAACATCAGAATGAAAAACAGCACAAACAGGACAAGCAGCAACAGACTGAACAGCGATTCAAACTGAGCCGGCGGCGACGAACCGTCGTAGTCGATATGGCGTTCTCTCAGTTCGTCTTTCAAATTGGCCAGGACTTCATTGGGAATCCCGACGATGTTGATGCGGTACTTCTGCAGTTCTTTCCTTTTGTTTTTGTCCGCCTTGCTGTCTGTTTCGTCTGATCCCTTTCCCGCACTTTCTTTCGAAGCCGCATTCCTTTCCTCGCTGGCCGCTCTTGATATTCTTGAGGCTTTGCCTTTTGACAGACTCAGGTTGGCCACTTCTTCCTTCGACATGTTCTGGAAGGTGATCGCCGTAATTCCAAAGACAAGCTCATGCACATTGCTGGAGTTGAATTCGCCCGATTCAAGTTTCGATTCGAATTCACTCAGCTTGATCTTCTTGCTGCGTAAATCACTGGTGTAGTTCGTGATGAATACCGCCAGGAGGATACCACTGAATAGCAAAACCCAGAATGTGGTGCTTGTCGGTTTTTTCTTGTTATTTTTGGAATCATTCGGATCGGGAGAGTCCGGAAGGTTTGAACCTTTTTTCTCTGGTTCATACTGATTTTGTGTCATCGATACTTACCTGGGATTTCCATAACACTGTTGCGCCTTCAATTTTTTTGATCCGAGGCTCAGTGTCGAATTGGGGGACTGCTGTTATGCGCCCTTTATACAATTAACGGTTAAAGTTTACGAATGGTGTGAAACTTTTGAAAACCTCATTTTGGTTACGGCGGTCAGAACAGACCAGCCGTGCTGGAGTTTTTCAGATATCGAACGGGGAAAAGGCTACAGACCGGGAATATCCCGTGTAGATATGTCACTCTAGACGTGAATTCAAGCAGGGTCAACCGGGAAGCCTCTCTTTCTTCATGCCCTTTGGCCATTTGATCTGTTCCTGACGGGCCGTTTTCGAAAATGATGGATGGAATTCAAATTCTTTTCGGAATTTCGACACCTGTGAACTTTCCATAAAGAAGCGAGAGAGCCAGCGATGACATAACCAGCGCTGCGGTTTCAATGCGCAATACGTGTGGTGAGCAGCAAACCGGGACAGCTCTGTTTTCTTCAAGTAATTCACATTCATCACGAGTGAACCCGCCTTCAGGCCCAATAACAAGGATAACGGTAGTGATTTCTCCAGTCAGGCCATTGTTGAATTGACTGATCGGAACCACTTCACCATGCGGTTGTCCGACGAAAAGCCGGGTCTTCTCCTGGTCTCGCATCTTTCCGCAAAGTTCCTGTAGCGTCCGGGGAGCAGAGATTTCCATCAGGTGATTTCTGCCGGACTGTTTGCAGGCTTCAATAACATACTGTCTGTGCTTGTCCAGTTTGGTGTCACGGGGAGAGACAACAGCATGTTCCGACATCAAGGGAATGAAACGGGTGATCCCCGTTTCGGTCAGCTTTTCGATTAACCAGCGAAATCGATCTCCCTTGGGAACCGCACTGGCTACGATGACCTCGATAGCAGGGACTTTCTCCGTATGGCTCCCCAAACCTGGTTGGTCTATCCGCAACAGCGCAGCCTGTTTTTCCAGTTTTGTTACTTCAGCCCGAACGGCATTCCCCCGACCATCAAACAATTCGACAATCTCGCCAAGACGGGCTCTCTTGACTCGTATCAGATGATGTGCCTGGGGACCGGTCAGTTCCACCTCTGTACAGTCGAGTTTACCTGCATAAAAGTATCTGTCGATCATAATCGTCTTTCCTTCGGTTTCTTTTTCTCTCTCAACTTCCGAACACTTGTCTGTTTTTTCTCAGCAGGCATAATATCACCTGTGGTGGTCGCATGCCCGTTCCGTTCTGGCTGGTCTGCTTTGGTTTGTTGGTACAGATTTGGCGGTACAGAATGGAGAGAGTGCGACAGGCAGTAAGCAGATGAGAAAGCAAACAAAACTGATCGAGGAGAAAAACGGATGTCTGAAGCGAAACTTGTTGTCAAGGAAAAAGGCCCTATTCTCGTTTCCGGTGATTTTACTCTTTGCGACGACAAAGGAAACAATATCGATACACAGGGAAAGGCGACCATTGCGTTGTGCGCATGTGGGCTGACCGAGAACGGCCCTTTCTGTGACGGCAAACATAAACAGGCCCAATAGTATATGTCGGTTTGATACTCACAGGTTGAATAGATCAAGTCAAACCTGCCAGGGGTGAATTGCCTTTGCTTTTTGTTGATAAATTGCTCCCTTTGGAGTGTAGAAAGTGATGAGTTCCATGAAAACCTTTTCCTGTTTTCTTTCCACCTTAATAGCGATGCTTCTCGCCAGTTCACCTTTCGCCGGTTGTGTAGCGGAATCGTTGGATTCGCAAGGGATTCCGAAGGCTCTGCAGAATTATGTCGATGCAGCGGACGATTCTTTCGCATGGAGCGTGCTTGGCGATCACGAACTGCCTCAGAACATGGGAACTGCCTACAACATTGAGCTGACTTCGCAAACCTGGCAGGGGATTCCGTGGAAACACCTGCTGGTTATTTTCGAACCGACCAATTTGAAAAATCCTGAACATTGCCTGCTTTTCATCACTGGCGGACGCACCGACAGCAAAATCCGTGAGGGCGATCTACTCGCCGGGGCAAAACTGGCAAACATGAGTGGAACCTATTGCGCCTATCTGTTACAGGTGCCCAATCAACCTCTGTTGGGAGACAAGTATGAGGATGACCTGATTTCCGAAACTTTTTTGAAGTATCTGGAAACCAGGGACGAAACGTTGCCATTGCTTTTTCCGATGGCGAAAAGCGCTGTTAAAGCGATGGATGCCATTCAGGAAATATCGCAGAAATATCGCGATGTCCCGGTGAAAAAATTTGTGGTAACCGGGGGCTCGAAACGTGGCTGGACAACCTGGCTCACCGGTGTTGTTGACAAACGCGTCGAGGGAATTGCGCCGATTGTTATTGACACACTCAATCTGCGACCGCAAATGAAACATCAAATTGAAGTTTGGGGTGAGTACAGCGAGCAGATCGAGGACTACACTCGCAAAGGTCTCGTCAAGGTCATGCAGGAACAACCGGATGTACCGCTTTGGCGCTGGGTTGATCCTTACAC
>JALTOP010000058.1:0-24837 GCA_027000105.1 Planctomycetaceae bacterium
GTACAATCCGATTGAAAAAATGAATCGACTCGCCTTGGCGAAGGTACCGGTCTACATCATTCACGGCAAAGATGACAAGGTTGTTCCGCTGGAGCAGAATTCCGCTGAACTTCAACGCCGGTACCAACGGGCAGGAGCCGGAAGCCTGATTGAAGTTCAGGTCATTCCGGGACAGGGACACAATTTCTGGTCGGGGTTTTTCCGATGCAAGGAACTGGTTCAATTTGTGATTGAACGTGCCAACAAACCAGAGTAGGGAAGAAAAGATGCAGCTTTCGGTTGAGCTTTCGATTGCTGCTTTCTACCTTGTAGCCTGTCTTTCCTTGAAGCTATCCCTTTTATTATTCTGTTGAAAATATGCACCAAACACCGCTGGCACAATGGCATCGGGATCATCAGGGCCGACTGGTCGATTTCGCCGGTTGGGAAATGCCTGTCCAATATACAACGATCGTGCAGGAACACCAGGCTGTACGCCAACGGGCGGGGTTGTTCGACATCTCTCACATGGGGCGACTCTATTTTGATGGGGATGCTGCCACCCGTTTTCTGGATTATGTTACGACTATTCCGGTCAGTTCGATGCAACCGGGGAGAATTCGATATGCACTTGCAACGAACGAACAGGGCGGGATTCAGGACGATATTCTCGTTTATCGTCGGGAAGAAGGATTCCTGGTCGTTGTCAATGCTTCCAATCGGGAGAAAATTGTTTCACGTTGGGGCCAATTGGCAGAACAATTCGATGTCACGCTGAGAGACGAAACATTTTCAACGGGAATGGTCGCATTACAAGGCCCGGAATCACTTGCGATTCTAACAGAGCTTGGCATCAAAGGTCTTTCGGAACTTGGCTACTATCGGTTTCTTGAAACAGGATTTCTGGAGGCAAATCTTGCTATCAGCCGAACCGGCTACACGGGAGAAGACGGATTTGAAATTATCGCCAGGAATGATCAGCTCCTTCCCTTGTGGGATAAAATTCTGGAAGCGGGGCAGAGCAGGGGGGCAGTTGTTTGTGGACTCGGGTGTCGAGACACACTTCGCCTTGAAGCAGGAATGCCGCTCTATGGACACGAATTGAGCGAAACGATTGATCCGCTTACGGCAGGCTTGGATTTTGCTGTTTCACTGAAGAAGGACGATTTTCTCGGTCGAGATGCCTTGTTGCGTATCAATAAGCAATCGCCGAAAGAACGTCGAATAGGGCTGGAACTGGATGGGCGACGTATTGCTCGTGAAGAGACGCCCATTCTCGATGAAACTGGAACTCGAATTGGCAGAGTCACTTCAGGAACATTTTCTCCCACGCTGGAAAAGTCAATTGCAATGGGGTACGTCCCTGTTGAAAATTCCGCAGTTGGAACAAGACTCCTAATCGATTTTCGCGGCAAAACCGTCACTGCCCACGTTGTTGAACTCCCCTTTTATCGGCGCAACAAGAAAAGTCGATAGGAACCGAAGAGGGCAAAAACGGTCATAAAATAGTCGTGGTTGCGTCTGTTTGCATTTTGTACGTGCTCGTGTAACGAGAGCCGGGCTAGCTGCGATTTTTGTTTTTAAATGGGGTCCCGCTTTTGCCTGCTCTGTTAAGGTGAGACTTTTCTGTACAGGTTCATCTGGAGTAAACGATTTATGTTTGTCCTTGAACCCTATCCAGTATCGTTACAGTAAGCCAGAACAGTGTGAGATGTGTTCTTGGGCGATAAAACGTCACGATCAATTTGACAGTTTGAAATGTAACGCATTGACGGTTCGTTCCCATTGATAAGAAATCTGACATGAAACAATTCAAGGATTCTGTTGTTATTATCACCGGCCCCAGTGACAATGGTATTGGAGGCGCGATTGCAGAGCAGTTTGCAGAGCAGGGGGCAGCAGTCTGTCTGTTGGGAATCGAAAAGCCGATTCGGTTAATCAAAAGGTTACACCGGAGGAAAAGTCTCCTGCTGTGGCTTGAAGTCGATATCTGCAATACGGCCGAAGTTGATCAGGCGGTTGCAAGTTGCCATCAGGAGTTTGGCCGGCTCGACGTTCTGGTCAATAACGCCGGGGTAGAATTTTCTACTGCGTTTGAAGAAATTGATGATGACCAGTGGGATCGACTGCTTTCGGTCAATTTATCTGGCGCAATGAAAACAAGTCGCGCGGTCATCCCGTTTTTAACCGAGCAGGGGGGAGTGATTGTGAATATCGCCTCTGCTTTGGGAATGGCAGGTTGCGCCGGGTATCACGCCTACTCGGCTTCGAAAGCGGGGCTGATCGCGATGACGCGTTCTCTGGCGCTGGAATTGGCCCCCAAGGGCCAGCGTGCGGTCTGTGTTGCACCCGCTCTTGTGTACACTCCAATGACACATAAGCATTTTTCTTCACTCGATGCATCAACGCTAAAAGAACTTGAAGCAGCTCATCCCCTAGGAATGGGATCGCCTGGCGATGTGGCCAATGCGGTTACTTTTCTGGCCTCGAAACAGGCAGGTTGGATAACCGGAATATCGCTTCCACTGGGGTGGCTGCCTACTTGGGGGATCTCGGCACCGGACATGTGCCATACGAAAACCACGGCAGTTTCAGAAAAACTCAGCAAAGAGTAGGGGAGAGCGGAAACGCACACTTCCTTCAATTTTTCGCCGATTTCCCAAATCGACAATTCCACCCTTTCGACCTCCAGTCACTTTCCCCTATAATTCCAAACGGGGTGTTGCCAATTCGGTTTTCTGTTGAATACCACCCCGCTTCTTGATTTATATGGGGGCAAACACGTGTCTGAAGATATTATCTTGGATCAATTCCAACTTGCTAACTGTATCGCTACCGGTTCGTTCAGCCAGATCTGGGAAGTCATTGATCAGGAAACGAATGAACGATATGCCATGAAGCTCCTGCTGGAGGAAGCGTTTCGTGAAGCGGAACACAAAGCGACCTTGAAGCGTGAATTCAAAATTGCGAGCACATTCGACCATCCCAATATCATTCAGGTTCACTCGCATCGGCAAACCAAGAAGTTCGCTTATTACACGATGGAATTTTTTGGAGGGCCGAATTTGAAGCAGATCATCCGGGGCGATCTGCTCGTTATTCATACGCGATTGAGAAAACTGATTGAGTGTGTCGTGATGGCATTGGGAAGCATACACGATAAAGGATGGCTGCATCGTGACATCAAGCCGGACAACATTATGCTTTCCAAGGCTTCTGATGTGCGGTTGATCGATTTTTCGCTTTCCTCGAAGGCTCCGTCCAAAGTTGCAAAAATGTTTTCCGGTAAGTCAAAATTAATCCAGGGGACACGAACTTATATCGCGCCAGAGTTGATCCGGAAAAAACTTCCTTCTGCCCAATCCGACTTTTACAGTCTGGGTATAACGATTTTCGAGTGCCTCACCGGACGTCCGCCATTTTTGGGAACCTCTCCGAACGATCTGTTAATCAAGCATATACAGGAGATCCCTCCCCCTCCTTCTGCTTTCAACACGAATGTCACACCGGAGATGGATAAATTGGTTCTCTCGCTGATGGCGAAAAAACCTGAAAAGCGACCGCAAAACGCCGGCGAAATTCTGGCGACCTTACGCTCCATGAAAATCTTTGTCGAAGATCCTCAGGTTTACCATGATGCGATGAAAGCCAAAGAAAAAGAAGCCGCTGCTGTTGTGGAAGAAGCTTCCATTGACAGCCGGGCGGATGCGTTGCGTTCAGAGAGAATCAATAGTGGTCTGGAAGTTGAGCAGCGAAAACCGAAATCCACTCCTGCCAGGCCTCAGCAAACTCCCGCTCCCGCCGCTGAGCCGGCTCCCGCACAGGGACACCAGCCACAGCAACCGCCTCATGGTTACCCGCAGCAACCAGCGATGCCACAACAACCGGCGATGCCTCCCCAAGGGTGGCCTTACGGACAACCTGTTGCCGGGCAGCAGCCGATGGTTGGCTATCCGACGCAGCAGCCGGTCGTCCCTCCCGGATATCCACAGCCACCTGCAGGGCAGATTCCCGCCCAGCAACAGCCGTCCGCTTCATTAGGGGCTTCCAACGTCCCCGCTCCTCCTGAAAAGGGGAAGCAGGAGAAAAAAACGGTTCCACCGCCGGTCGTCTCAAAACAGATCGGTGAAGAAATCAATCTTGATGACCTCCCCTTAATGGATGAGCTCCCTGACATATCTTGAACCGTTGGATCAACCTTGTGACATACGATTGTGCCGAGCAGTTGTTGCATCTGCCGTTGTGTTATTCCTTTTTGTTTCGACATTGCCTCGACCAGATAATCACGATCAGAAAATGAAGTACCGGCCTCTACCATTTGAACGAGATATCCACGAGCTTGAGGAGCGTCTTCAAAGCCTGGAGCAACAGTCCGATCCCAATGAGGATACTCTTCTCGCGATCAAAAATATGCGAAAAGAAATTATCCGATTGCGAAAATCTGTTTTTGAAAATTTGGATTCCTGGCAGTGCGTCCAGGTTGCCAGGCACGAACAGCGGCCGCAGACCCTCGACTATCTTGATATGATCTTTGACGAGTTCATCGAGTTACATGGTGATCGAGCCTACGGCGATGATCGGGCCATGTTGACAGGTTTCGCTCGCATTGACGGACGCAAGGTCATGTTTGTCGGCCAGCACAAGGGGCGAAACCTGAAAGAACGCACGACCCACAATTATGGGATGGCCCATCCGGAAGGGTATCGAAAGGCGTTGCAAAAAATGGAGTTGGCCGCCAAGTTCAATTTGCCGATCATCTCTTTCATCGATACCGCTGGAGCTTACCCGGGGGTTGGAGCGGAAGAGCGAGGCCAAGCGTACCAAATCGCGTACAACTTGAGGGAGATGTCCCGATTGAAAACTCCAATTATCTGCGCAGTGATCGGGGAGGGAGGATCCGGTGGTGCGCTGGGGATTGGCGTGGGCGACTATGTCTGCATGTTGCAATACGCCTACTATTCTGTCATCAGTCCGGAAGGCTGTGCAGGTATTCTGTGGAAGCATGTCAAACATGCCGACAAGGCTGCCAAGGCTCTGCGTTTTACTGGTCCGGATCTGCTGGAATTTGGTGTTGTCGATTCTGTCGTTCCGGAACCTTTTGGCGGGGCTCATCAACACCCGCGGCAAGCCGCAAGTAATCTCAAAATTGAAATCCTGAAAGGGTTGAAAAAACTGTCGGGATTGTCGCCTGAAGAGTTGGTCAATCACCGCTATGAACGCTTCCGTCGCATCGGCATTTTCGAAGAACAAGCCGTGAAAAACATCCAACAGGCGGAGTAACGGCAACTGTCGTTACTGCTTGAGCGAAAAGATAAAGCATGGCTGAGCACAGCATCGGCGATCATTTTTCCCGATACAGCAACGTCCGATAATGTCCGTTATGTATCATTCGGCATTGAAATTCGCCTTTGCATTTGAATTTCCTGCAGCGTCGCCGAATGTAACGAACTCCCTGGCTGCTCAGGAATCGAACGTTGTTGTCCGGACGTGTCCGGACAGGTTGTCGCGTGGAAGGTAGTCAATCTTCCGACCCAGAACCGAACCGGTCTGCGACTCCCACATTTTCGCAAGTTAGCGATTCGGGAGCAAGTCCTCCCCCCTGTCCCGGTCCTCAAACACATCTGGTTGCATCGGCTATTCCATTGGTCATTCAGGAATGGTCAACGTTACTTCATTGCTGAAATCTTTCGTGATATCTGAATCAGCCTGTAATGATTGCAAAGTATGTTGACACGGGGATGCCCTTGCAATCATCATACATCAGGATGGAATGTCTGGTTTGTTTAACTCTCACTCGAAACTTGGCAGGCGATCAATATGGCTGAATCTATTTCGAATATGACGCTTCGGGACAAGTTGAACGAAGCAGAGCGAGTGATGCGGGAACTGATGGATCATTTGGATAATGGCTTCATTCCGAAAGCACGCAGTTTGAGCAGAGCACTCCAGGAACACGGTAATGATGTCACCCTCATTTCCGACACCACCGTTCGTCAACAGGCGGCTGAAATTATTGACAGCAACCGCTATTCAGAAAAACTTTATCGTCGAGTGGGCGAATTGCTTGTTGCCATCGACGAAGATGTCGCATCGATCACCGAAAGTAAAATCTGAGCTTCGCCAGACGGCCAAACGTAACTTGCGGTGCAGGGTGACGGAGGTGCGTTTCTCCCCATTTAAGCAGTCAGTCTCTCATGCAGCTCTGTTTCTGATTTTGGAGAGGAATTGATCGACGGCCAGACTCATTTTTTCCGACTGTCTGGAAAGCTCTCCCGCTGCTGCGTGGAGATCTTCGATTGCATGATTGGTCTTGTCGGCCATTTCGTTAACATGGTAGATGTTTCCCGTTACACCTTCCACATGATGCGACAGTTCATCAACATTGTGACTGATTTCTTTCATCGAGTTTCCCTGTTCAGAAACAGCCAATGAGATCGAATCACTGATTTCATTCAGGTTGTTGATTGTCTCCCTGAACGAAGTGATCGCGTCTTCGGCGTCGCTGCTGGATCTTTTGATGTTCGATATTTCGTTGCTGACCCGTTCAGTCGCCATGTGAGTTTGCTGGGCGAGTTCTTTTACCTCAGAAGCAACTATCGCAAATCCTCTTCCAGCATCCCCGGCCCGGGCAGCTTCAATAGCCGCATTCAACGCCAGAAGGTTCGTCTGTTTTGCAATATCGGTTATCATGCGAACAACGGAATCGATGCTGTAGGACGACTCTTCCAGTTTTTTGATCACATCCCCGGCATGATCAGCCTCTTCCACGGCCCTGGTAACGATTCGGGCAGAGTCAGAAACTCTTTGTTCGATTTCGGTAATGGCGATGGAAAACTGGTTGGTAGAATCCATCACATTACTGACATTTTCGCTGACCAGGCTGGTTGCTTCGCTTGCTTCGGTGGATTGCTCTGCTGTTTGTCTGCTCGTATCTGTCAGATGCTGAGCTGTCGAGCACATTTGAGTGGCAGCCGAAGCAACAATTGTCGAAATCTCCTTGATTGTCGACTCGAATTCATCAGCCATTTGCAGTCGTTCCTGCTCGGCGGTTTCCAGTGCATCCGATTTCAGCTTCATCTCGGAGGATGCCTGGTTGATAATATCCGATGCCTGACGGAAGGTTCCTGTCATTCCTCGCAAAATTACCCGGCGATGAAAATCTCCTTTTGCAGCGGCAACGAGCGAAGCTTTAGCTTCCCTGACAAAGGCATCCGTGTAGTCAAGCATCGAGTTGATACCGTGAAATATCCGGGCCAAATCTCCTGTTGCCTGGATATTGGTGATGCGAGCCTCAAGGTCTCCATGCGCAGCACGCTCACAAACGTCTGCAGCCTGGCGAATCCATGCTCTTTCAAGTTCCCGTTGCAGGGATTCTTCAGATTGCGAACGATCGTTCAAATGAGTATGTGGCATCATCCCCTACCCTGCTTTCCTGAATCAATAAAACTCCCAAGAAACTGCCACTATCTATTCCGGCAGTGACATCAAAAGATGCAAAACGCGGAACAGTTCCACTCTGTTTTACGACGCAATGCTCACAATGCAAAAACGAATTGATCGTAGCGAATTCCCTGGGATTCCAGATGTTCAAGTAACGTCGCCATCGCCTGGTTCATTCCTTCACGCCAATCCGAGCAGGAATCCTCTTTTTCCTTGAGCATTTTATAAATTGGTTCGATCTGCTTGATCGCTCTTCTCTCCGGAACACGACGAGAGGAATGGTAGCCAACAATATTTCCGAAATCGTCAAAGGTGGGAGTCACATGTGCGAAGACCCAGTAATGATCACCGTTCTTGCAAAGATTGATTACATAAGCGAATATCTCTTCTCCCTGCTCCAGGGTATCCCATAGCAACTTGAAGACGCACCTCGGCATCGCGGGGTGTCTGATGATATTGTGGGGTTGCCCCAGAAGTTCCTTTTCTGTGTATCCCGCAACTCTGAGGAAAACAGGATTGGCGTATGTGATGATTCCCTTCAGGTCTGTCTTGCTGACTATAATTTCATTTTCTGCGAATGTTCTTTCTCGCCCGGTAGGTGTTACAACTGCTTTTCTCATTGCCCTGTGTCCTTCCGGAACATCTATGGCATTCGATGTAATGAATAAAATTGATGAGAACCTCAATGGGGATATATCGATCCAGATATTGTTATTGTTTAATTCAAATTCAGATTTTATCAGAAGGGAAGGGAAGATACTGCAGTGATCGATTTACTGCTTGAAGTTGCATCAGAGACTCCTCGGACAAGCTGCGCGAATAGGCTGCCTGCGCAGTTTAGGGGTGGTGCGTTGCGGTTTGTCGAATGTACCAGAATGGTTGGACCTGCAATTTGATGATAAAAATGAACATCAATTCTTGAACTTTTCCTCAAGTTTCCTCTTGCGATCTGTTCCACCTGATGGGACGATGAGAGGCATGATCACTATAGCCAACGACAAATTGCCTCAGTCATTCCTCAGTTACATTGCGTTCCGGGTTGCGTTTCTGGACACAGTCGAGAGGATATCCTGGACTCTTCAGTTCGAATCGTTGAACGAAGATCGATTCGGTTATTTGACTGAAGTCCCCTTTCTCCGTTCTGTTCCGCCTCATGTTCAACTCGATCTGCTGGCCAGTACGTGGTGGAAACATATCAGCCCCGAAATTTACGAAGCGGATTTGGTTGATGAAGCGGTCGTTTATGCAGCTTGCGAATCCTCAGCCCGAATCGCGGAGGAAGAGTCAGTCATGCTGCATCGCTTTCTGAAGAAAGGTCCACTGGCTGTTGATGTTGTTGCAGACCATCAACTTGCTTCAGAATTGCGGAGTTTGCATTTGAATTTATCCAATGAGGGTGACTTCCTGTTGATTGGACAGTTTTCGGATCTTCCTCCGGAAGAGGCTGCCCGCTTGAAGGAAAAATTTGAATTCGACGCGGAGCGAGCTGAGGCAATGTTCGATGTACTCGGTCGTTGGCATATCGGAACCAATTTCCCCTCCCGCACCGAACATCTGCTGAATCCGGACGAAGCACAGAGATGCTTTCAGATGCTCCAGCAAAAGATGAGCGGACGCCGGCTCAAATCATAACAGTCGCATCTTCTTCCTCTGTTCTCGTTGATCTCTCTGAAAACTGCACTTGACCTCCTGGTCTTGAGCTTGGCATTTCCGATTGATGGCCTTTCCGGTAGGTGCCCGTCTTTTGCCGCTCGCCTTGAATCTTCCGTGCAGTCTGCCGGTCTACCTCGCTTGAATCCTGCTTGAATTTTGACACTCACATGCTTAGAGTGCGAATGAACGGAGGAGTACACGTCCCCGACTTGCCGACCGAATCCGATTTCATTTTATAGTAGACTTTTTTGATGAATTCCCGACCCGTGAAGACAAAAGTAGCAATTATCGGAGCAACAGGTTACACCGCAGTTGAACTGATCAAAATACTCCTTCGTCATCCTCACGTTGAGATCGTGGCGGCAACAACCCGACGGGAAGATAATCCGCCTATCAGTGAAATTCACCCTTGTTTGACTGGCCGGCTTGATCTGAGATGCGAGTTGCTTGATCCGGCGACGATCGCAGCGAAAGCGGATGTGGCGTTTGCCTGTCTGCCCCATGTGGCGAGTATGGAGTCTATTCCTCTGCTCCTGGCGGAAGGACTGAAGGTTATTGATTTAAGTGCAGATTACCGTTTAACGGATCCGGATGTTTACGAGCAGTGGTATGGACATGTTCATACTGACCCGACCCGTTTGGGAACGGTTGTGTACGGATTGCCTGAGTTGTATCGAAAACAGATTCCCGGACACAAACTCATCGCCAATCCCGGTTGCTACACCAGCACCGCCATTTTGGGGATCAGTCCCCTGCTCTGCGGCGGGTATATCGATCCGCAGGGGATTATTATTGACGGGAAAAGTGGCGTTTCCGGAGCGGGACGAACTCCCAAACTGGGAACTCTTTTTTCGGAATGCAACGAAAGCGTCACGGCCTATTCGGTGGGAAACCATCGGCACGCACCAGAAATTGATCAGGTCCTTTCGGATGTCAGCGGGACAAATACGGAGGTTGTCTTCACGCCACACCTGATCCCGATGGATCGTGGGCTACTCTGTTCGATCTACGCACCGGCCATCAAGAAAACAACAGAACAGGAACTGATGCAGGTTTTTTCCGATTTCTACCGGGAAAGCCATTTCGTTCGTATTGTCGATCACCTGCCCCGTACCAAGGATGTTATTCACACAAACTTTTGTGATATCACCGTTCGTCTGTCACGGGGAATCATTCATGTCTTTTCCGCGCTGGATAATCTTGTCAAGGGAGCCTCGGGGGTTGCAGTCCAAAACTTCAATTTGATGTGTGGGTATGACGAAACGACGGCGTTGGTCGATTCGCCTCAATAGAGTATGACCGCAGATTCGCCTTTTCTATCGCTATCGAATGATCAGGTAATCAATATTATTTCTGGTGTGAAAAACCGAACTGGAGTTGTCAATATAAAATGATCTCTTCTGAAAATGTCGAGTTGCTGATGAAGCTTCTTCCGATTTCCGGTGCCAGTGGTGATGAAACAGAGGTGTTGGAAACGATACGTTCGATCTCGATTCAGTCCGGTTTGCCAGAAAGGTGTTGTCAGTATGACCAGACAGATCAGCTGACTGGATTCGGTAAAACGGGTTCGCTCATCATCAACTTGCCCGGCAATCGTCCTGGTCCGCGGCGATTACTGATGGCTCATGCCGATACTGTTCCTTTATGTGTAGGATGCAAGCCTGTTATCGAGGGAGACTGGGTTGTTTCGGCTTCTGAAAAAACAGCTCTCGGAGGTGACGACCGTGCTGGGGCCACCGTATTACTTGCCACACTTCTGAAAATACTCAAAGAAGACTTGCCGCATCCGCCGCTTACTTTCTTCTGGACTATTCAGGAAGAAATTGGTTTGGTTGGAGCTCGCCATGCCAGAGCTGAACAGCTTGGCAACCCCGAAATCTGCTTCAATTTTGACGGAACCAAACCGGAGGGCGTCATCATTGGGGCAACTGGTGATGAGCATATCGGTATCACGGTTCACGGTATCGCTTCTCACGCGGGAGCATTTCCGGAAAATGGAGTTTCTGCAGTCGTGATCGCATCGCTGGCGATTGCAGAATTGCAGCAAGGTGGTTGGCTCGGGAAGATCGAAAAAGAAAACGGGAGCGGAACGAGCAACATCGGTTCCATTCAGGGCGGAGCCGCTACAAATGTCGTCACGGACTATCTGGAAATTCGGGCAGAGGCTCGCAGTCACAACAGGGAATTCCGACTGGAAATCGTATCGGCCATCCAGGATGCTTTTGAAAAGGCAGCCGCATCGGTAACGAATGAAGCCGGGCAACATGGGCGAATCGATTTTGTGCATCATCTGAAATATGAAGCATTTCAGTTGGATATATCCGAACCTGTTGTGCAAAAGGCGATGGCTGCAGTTAAGGCGGCCGGAGAAGAACCGGAAATCCGGGTAGTCAATGGCGGTCTGGATGCCAACTGGATGACAGAAAACGGCATGCCAACTGTTACTCTCGGATGTGGACAGCATGCAATCCATACGACCGCAGCACGATTGCATATTACCGGTTTTCAAAAAGCGTGTGAAATAGCGCTGCATATGGTAACCGATTAACCGACAGTATAGCTGACTCCCTTCCCCTCTGGTGATTTCCAGTCAGCTTCTGAATTTGACTCCAACCCGAACACCATCGAACCAGAGTGGTCGAAGATTGCGTTTTAACCGGCAGTCGATTTCTGTATAGTCTCTGCATTTCTGGAATGGAAATTACTTCGCATATCGGGTGTATGTTTATTGGACATAAAAGCCGTCGGTTGGGATGTTATATCAGTCACCGAATGGAGATTCTTTCGAGGAAAAGCCACATTATTTCTGAATCGCGATTTCTGGAAACTGATTCAGGTAGGCATATTTATTGATTTCTGCTCGACTGCATCGTCACAACCCGCGACAGCGGGGAAGATTCAGGGTAAGATGCACCGTGTTGATTGGATTAAGAGGGTAACTTCATACGCTGGACGCGCGACATATATCAGGCTGGAGTTTGAGGATGGCGAATCTGGTTCGAATGGAACTCTCGCGGATCATCATTACCGAGATCAGCGATCAGCAGGTGCTTTATCTGTCAGAAGTTGATGGTGAACGGGTCTTTCCGATTCTGATAGGCCTGTTTGAAGCAACGCGGATCGATCAGCGGATAAAGGGGGATGTTCCGCCTCGACCGATGACGCACGATTTAATCAAGAACATCATTTGCCTACTTGGGGCGGAACCTGTTGAGATTGTCATCAATTCACTGCACGAGCATACCTATTACGCGGTGATCCGGCTTAAACAGGGTGAGGAGATGGTCGAAGTGGATGCCCGACCAAGTGATGCGATCGCATTAGCCATGCACTACGACCCCCCATTGCCCATTTATGTTGTAGAAGATGTCTTGCAGGAAGTGAGTTGAGGTTGCACGTTATCGGCGTGTTGCGCTACTGTCTGGAATGGATTCAGTCCTTTCAGAAAGGTTCCATCTACTGGCCCGAATGACGAGGATGAAACCATTCATGAGAACTACCAGAAGGGGTTGGATGGAACGCTGTGAGAAGCTTCATCATTGCGTGCTATGTTCCATCATCAGGCCGCAATTGATAAAGCGGCAGATGCCTGTAGTACACTTCGAGAGTCATGGCGCTGAGGCAGGTTTGGTAGAGACGACCACCGGTGTTGCCGTGTGGGTCGGTGACATCCCAACTCCCCTTCTCCGGCCCTTTTGTCAACTGCGATTTGATTAATGAATCCCGCATCACCAGATTCCATTTTGGCCAGGTGGCTCCGCCCGTGTGATGCATCACCTGGGTGGCGTAATAGTTGTAATACATGTTGTTTGGACTGGGGCCGGTTTGGCTCAAATAGCCAACTCCCTTTTGCAGGGCCGCATGTTTGTTATCCCAGCCGAGATACATTCTGCACAACAACCCGATTGAAGTCGTGGAAGGTTTTGGCCCCTGTCCAGGAACGTACGAGTATTTTGCCCCCTGATCGGATTGGGTTGCATCAAGAAAGTGGGCAGAACTGAGAAAAGCATCCCGATTCACTCGAAGACGCGCTGTCCTTCCGCTTTGCAATGCCATGATCATCCATCCGGTAACTGAAAGATCGCCCGCCTGTCCCGGTTGGTAGCGCCATCCCCCCTGCTCTTTATTTCGTGTATCGTAAATGAAATCAATTGCTCCCTGAGCAACTTTACGCAGTCGGCGGTCTTTGGTCATCGCATACGCTTCACAGATGGCGATAGTTGCTAGCGCATGGGCATACATTGGATAATTGCCACCTGGAATGACATCATTTTTCGGGCCGATACGTCCACGCAAATCGTACCCTTCAGGAACCTTCACCGCATGACTGGCCAGGTATCTTAATCCTTTTTCAACCACTTTGTCGTACATCCCATGCTTTTGTGTTTCTCCCGCTCCCAGAAAAGTCATCAAAGCCAAACCGGTTGCGCCGTTTCTGCAGTTTTTTAATGAACCGGCTTGATGGTTTTCGTGCCTGTCCTTCTTTCTACGGTGGTCAAAACTCCAACTCCCATCCGCAGATTGTCTTTCCGCCAGCCAGCGCAGGCTGTTTCTGACCGCCCGCTCACTTTTAACATTTCCACCGAACATTGCGAGCAGTCTCTGCCTCGCCGCGGCACTTCGTCCTCCAAAATCCGTGCTGAGATCAACTTGGGGAATTTCTTCGAGCTGGAACAGATCTGCCACCTCTGTATCGATAACAATCTCTTCAATTTTCTGCGTCGGTTCCTTCATGCTCGAAAGGTTGGCAGCAATTGAATCTGCAGTCTCTTCATTCTCGCCGCCAGATTCGCTGGAAAGATCGAGCTCCGTATCGATTTCGACATCTTCTTCCCCCTGCTCTTCAGAAGACGTAATCAGAAAAAGGTTTTCTCCGACTCCAGGAGAACGCAAAATGATAAAGGCGAGAATCAAAAGCAGGATCGCGTGGATAAACAGACTTACCAAAAAACCCACGACCGTGAAGCGATCCACATGCCCCCTCCACCATGAGGAACTATCTGGAATAGTTTCCGATGTATTCATCCCGGCGGCCGTCTCTTTTTCCTTGCAGGGCAAAGCCGGCCTGGTCAGGTCTTTTATCGTTTGACTCATTGGAAACGGACACTCCTCCCGCAGTGTGATGCAGCAGGTGTATGAACGAAACAGAATTGCCTGAATGAAATACGGCCCTGAATTCCCCTGGAAAAAGTGTAGCAGATATTTGATGAATCGCGAAACATTTTTGTGTCAGGGAAACAATCCGAGGGCAACGATCTGTCACGCCTCATCGCCCCATCGTCTGCTTGTGCTTACTTCAACATCAAGGTGGTCACAAATGCGGGTCACGATGAAATCGATCAAATCGTCAATTGATTCCGGACGAAAATAGAAGCCGGGCATCGCGGGGAGCATGATCGCACCAGAGTCGACAAGGCGTTTCATGTTGCCCAACTGAATGCTGCTCAAAGGGGTCTCCCGTGGGACAATTATGAGTTTTCGCCGTTCCTTCAGATGCACATCGGCCGCACGGTGAATCAGATTGGTGGCCATTCCATTTGCCAGGCAACCGAGTGTGCCCATTGAACAGGGGCAAATGACCATTCCCAATGTGCGAAAAGAACCACTGGCGATTCCAGCCAGAAAATCCTGATGGTGATGATAATTCAAACGTGATTGCATTTCGGTGTCAACTTTCTTTCCCAGAAACTGATCTGCACCAAATGGATCATTGGCAAGGGAGACTCCCAGTTCTTCCCGAAATACCTGATGCGCAGCAGGGCTGATCACCAAATGCACTGTCTGTCCCGCTTGAAGAAGAACTTCAACAAGCCGTTGCCCATATCGAACACCACTTGCACCGGTCATTGCGACAACGATATCGGATGCGCTCATGGCTCGCGGTTCCTGTTACTGCTCTGCTGACGGTTTGAAGCCGATATACAACGTGGCTATTCCGAAAGTTAGCGGGATAAACGTTACTCTTTCCAGACCCGACTGTTCCAGAAGCGCTGCCAACTTCTGGCCGTACGGAAAAGTTGCGACCGTCTCTGGCAGATACTCATACGCATCATGCCTGTTACGTGCAAAGAACTGGCCGATGCGAGGTAATATATGATGGAAGTACCACGTGTAGATGCCCCGAAACAGTCTGTTTTCCGGGAGTGAAAATTCGAGGATGACAACCCGGCCCCCCGGCTGGCATACCCGTGTCATCTCCTTCAATCCCTGCATTGTATTTGCAACATTTCTCAAGCCGAATGCAACCGATACAATTTGGAAGCGGTCATCCTCAAAAGGGAGCGCCTGTGTGTCCGCCTGGATAAACTCAATACCGGTTGTGTCAGTCCTCTTTCGATATTTCCTGTTGAATTTGTCGCGAGCCAGTTCCAGCATCTCTCTGGTAAAATCAGTGCCGATGACAGGGATTTTTCTTTGCCCCTGCTTCCAATAGGCAAAGGCAAGATCCCCCGTGCCGGTACAGACATCGAGAATGGGGGCATTCCCTTGGGGCGACGCTTTGTGAATGGTGTACCATCGCCAGTAAAAATCTGTCCCGCCAGATAAAACATGATTCATCAAGTCATAGCGGGAGGCAATTTCACCAAACATTTTCTGGACACGCTGACCCGATTTGTCGATCTCCGGGCTCTTCTCTGGAGTGTCACTGGCGGCAGTCGCCGCTTCTGATTGTTCAACGGAAGGAGAACTCATTAATATTGCCGCATTGTAAGTGAAAGAATTCGGTTAAATACGCAGTAATTATAACAACCCGTTGGCGCGAGCACATGCAACTTCTACGAGATACATTGGAACGGTACCTAATTCTCTGGCTATGCGGCAGTGCAGCGTTGTCGTTGTACTGGGGGCAAAATTTTCCCCAGGCGATGGACTACTTTATTCTCTGGAAAGCCTGGACATTAACCCCAGGGATCATGCTGGCGATGTTCTGCATCGGATTCCTGCTGCCGAAAGACGAATTGGCCCAGGTGTTGAAAAACTGGCGAACCGTTCTGTTTGGAACACTCACCCAGTACCTGACGATGCCTGTCCTGGCGTATCTCATTGCGAATCTGTTTCATTTCGAGGGAGCGATCTATGCGGGGATTATATTGGTCGGGACGGTACCCGGTGCGATGGCATCAAATGTATTGACACTGACAGCCCGTGGAAATGTCAGTTATTCGATCTGTTTGACCACACTGGCCACATTGCTTTCCCCCTTGATGGTTCCTTTGGGATTGTATTTGTTGCTTGGAGTTTCCAAAGGGCCAGATCCTGTCGCTGTCTTTGTGAACCTGCTACAAAGCGTCGTTTTACCCGTTATTCTGGGGTTTGCAATAAAAGTTCTTTTTGCGCAGAACAGGAACGGATTGCTGCTCCTGGCGGCGATTATTGCCAATCTTGCCATTTTGTGGATCATTGTTGTGGCAATCGGACTGAATGCGATTCGCCTGGAGAAAGTTACTTTTGTTCTGCTGGTCGCACTGATCCTGCTGAATATTTCCGGCTATATGGCAGGCTGGCTTTCCGCTGGCCTGATCCGGCTTGATAAACAAAGCCGCAAAGCCCTGACATTGGAAATCGGAATGCAGAATGCCGGGGTCGGAACCGTACTGGCTCTTCATTTTTTCAAAGACTCTGCCACGGCCATTCCCACGGCTGTCTACACTTTTGGTTGCATGTTTACAGGAACTGTGCTCGCTACTTACTGGTTCCGGAAAGAACAGAAATGAATTCTCCTAAGTAGTGATCAAGAAAGCACTTCCTGTATCACGTTGCCGAAAATATCCGTCAGACGATACTGTCTGCCCTGGTATTTGAAGGTGAGTCGCTCGTGATCCATCCCCAACAAATGCATGATGGTGGCATTCAAGTCGTGTGTGTCCACACGATTTTCAACCGGCGCGTAGCCGAGTTCATCCGTCTTGCCGTGTACATGCCCCCCTTTGACTCCGCCTCCCGCCATCCAGAGTGCAAAACCTTCTTTATGGTGATCCCGGCCCACTGTCAAAACTTTATCCATTCCATTTGTCCCTTGAGCCATTGGGGTGCGTCCAAATTCGGAGGACCAGACTACAAGCGTTTCATCCAACAAGCCGCGTTGTTTCAAATCCTTCAGGAGGGCGGCTATCGGCCTGTCGACTTGCTCACATTTCTTGGGAAGAGATTTGAAAACACCACTGTGCATATCCCAGCCGGAATCAAACAGCTGGACGAACCGGACACCTCGCTCCACAAGTCTGCGGGCCAGCAGGCAGTTATTGGCGAAACTCGGTTTCCCGGGGAGAGTGCCGTACAGTTCATGCGTCTGTTTGGTCTCGCTTTCAATGTCCATCAATTCCGGAACAGATGTTTGCATCCGGTAGGCCATTTCGTACTGATTGATGCGTGTTTCTATTTCCGGGTCGGCAACATCGGCATACTCGACCTGATTGAGTCGATTGACGGAATCGATAATCCGACGCCTGCTTTCAACGGAAACTCCTTTCGGATTGGAAAGGAATAGCACAGGATCTCCCTGAGAACGGAATTCAACCCCCTGATAAACCGAGGGAATAAAGCCGCTGCCCCAGGCGCTACTGCCTGCACCGGCAACGTTGCCAGTGATTAAGACGACAAAACCGGGCAGATTCTGATTTTCTGAACCGAGACCATAGGTAGCCCAGGAACCGATACTGGGACGCCCGAATCGACCAAAACCGGTCAGAAGATGCAGTTGGGCAGGTGCATGATTGAACTGTTCGGTCGTAACAGTTTTAATCACGCACATTTCATCGGCGACTTTCTGCAAGTTTGGCAACAAGTTGGAAATTTCGATTCCTGACTGTCCGCATTTTTTGTACTCATATCGAGGGTCTTTCGGTGTTCCCAGCAAGGTCGGCTGTTTGCGGATGAACGCCAATTTTTTACCGACAAAAAATTCGTCCGGGCAAAGCTCACCATTCCGTTTTTGTAATTCCGGTTTGAAATCGAATAAATCCAGATGCGATGGGGCACCAACCAGATGAATATAAATAACAGACTTCGCTCGAGCGGGGAAATGAGGTTTTCTGACCGCCAGCGGATTCCCCTTTCCAACAGCTGAACAATCCTGTTGAAAGAGTGTTGACAGCGCACAAGCCCCCAGACCGTATCCCGATTTTTGCAGAAGATATCTGCGAGTCATTTGCAAACAGGTGAGCATATCGGAATCTCGCATAATAATATCTCCCAAGCATCAAACAGACAGGCCAGGCAATCGCAGTTCTTGCGGCTTGTCTATTCTCATTCCTGTTTATTCAGTCATTTATTGAGTTATTGTTTCGTCCAAATTGAGTAATGCATTCGAAATGGCAAACCAGACAGCTGTTTCTTGTGGGGCCCCTATTTTCATAGGGAAACCGGGAAGCACGATCTTTACTCTTTCCTTGACCAGTTGAGGATTTTTTCTGATTGCCGCACGTTCCTGCTTCAACAGATCAAGAAGAATGTCGATTTCATCAGTTTTGGGTTCCCGGGAGAGACAGAGACGGAAACCGTAAATGATCCGTCCCCGATCGGTTTTATCCCTCGGTTCGCTCAACATACGAATCGCCAACCCCACCGCCATTTCCGAATAGGCCGGGTCATTCAGCAATGTCAATGCCTGCAATGGCGTATTCGTTTTAGACCGATTTACCACACAGGCTGTTCGATCCGGCGCATCGAAACTGACAAGTGATGGATACGGGGCATCTCGCTTCCAGATGATGTAAACTCCCCGACGGAATCGATCCTCATTCTGGGCGGTTATCCATTTGGGCTGATTTCTTCCGATAGAACGCCAGATGCCCCCCGGTTGATAGGGCATCACAGGAGGGCCTCCCATTTTGTCGGAAAGTAATCCGCTGATTGCAAGCGCGTTATCGCGAATCAGTTCCGCCGTAAGCCGAAAACGCGGACCTCGCGAGTACCATTTATTTTCCGGATCCTTTTCGGATTCATTTGTGAATTGTGAAGACTGTCGATACGTCTGGGAGAGGACGATCGTTTTAATAATCTTTTTCATCGACCATCCATTTTCCCTCAACTCACTGGCGAGCCAATCGAGCAATTCCGGATGTGTGGGGACTTCTCCCTGCGAGCCAAAATCTTCCAGGGTTCTCACAATCCCCCTGCCGAACAACTCGGCCCACCAACGATTGACTGTCACACGTGTCAACAACGGGTTGTGGTCGGAAACGAGCCAGTTTGCCAGTCCCAGACGATTTGGAGGATATTGGTCGTTACCCGTGTCAAACAGAGCAGGCACTCCAGGGGTGACTTTTTCAAGCGGCGAGAGGTAATTCCCTCGGCTGAGAATGTGTGTCTCGCGTGGTTTCTCCATCTCGACCATTACCAATGTTGTCGGCGGTTCCGTCTTTTTGAGCTTATCCCGAATCTCTGTAATTTTATTGTTCAACTCGATCAGTTTTCGATTCTGTTTTCGGTGGAACTCTCGCAGCTTTTTCTCTTCCTCTTTGGTTCGTTCCCTCTTTACGGCCAATTTGCGGATCTCATCAGGAAGAACAGGTATTTCAGCATCGCCGGAATAGGCCGATATTCTGAGGCGGCCGATCGTCCGGCCGTGCCCATAGTTCTGATCCAATCGCAACATCAGTTGCGAGCTTTCCTGCATGTCCAGAGGATCGGACAACGCAAAAATTGCCCAGTGAGGTTGATGGTAATGGGGAGCGATGGCCCAACCGGTTTGGGGGTTTCCATCGATGGCACCGGAGACATCCCACTTCTTTTGAGAAAAATCTGCAATCGCTCTGCTGATTTTAACTGGAGAACGCCTGTCGGCCTGCTGTAAATGGATGCTTAACTCGTTGAGAATGAAGTTTGTCCGTTCCTTGTCACCTCTCCCGGGGCCATTGCCGGGCAATTTTTCATGTGTCAATGCCTCAACTTTAATGGCAGTGATGTTCTTCAATTTTGAACGTGCCAATATTTCGTAAACGGTCTTGCCGGGCACCGGACCGGTTACAAGAATGGAACCATCTTCCAGAATTTCAAATTCTTCATTTCCGGTTGACGAAAAATTGTGAACGGAAAGAACTTGCCATTGCCCGCGGGGCTCTCCTGATGAAATCTTTTCGAGCCACTTTCGGTACGATTTCCCGTTTTCTTTTTCAGCTTTCTGTTTCTCCTCTTTCAACACAGCCAACTCGCGGGAGAGGATATCCCGCTGCTTCTGTTTCTCTGGCGGGAGAGGCAGTTCCATTTTGGGGCCGTAAAAATCCCATGTGACTCCTCCGCCCGTGTCTTTCACTTCCAGAGGAGTGTTGTTGAAATAGGCAAAAAGTCGATAGTAGTCTTTTTGATCGAACGGATCGTACTTGTGATCGTGGCATTGGGCACACTCCAACGAAGTTCCCAGAAAAACGGTGCCTGTCGTGTTGACACGATCGAAGATCTGATTCGTCCGGTTTTCCTCCGGATGCACCCCCGCTTCAACATTGCAGGTAACGGTACGGTGAAATCCGGTCGCCACTTTCTGTTCAAAAGAGGCATTCGGAAGCAGGTCTCCCGCCAACTGTTCAATCACGAACTGGTCGAAAGGCATATCCCTGTTCAACGCATTGATTACCCAGTCACGGTAAGCCCAACTGTCGCGAATCTGGTCAGCCTGAAAACCGTTGGAATCGGCATAGCGGGCCAGATCAAGCCATCCGATGGCCCATTTTTCCCCGAATCGCTTTGATGCCAGCAGACGATCAACAACCTTTTCATAGGCTGTTTCAGTTCGGTCTTCCAAAAACGCATCGATCTCCTGCAAGGTGGGAGGTAGCCCGGTCAATGCCAGTGAGACACGGCGAATCCAGTGGACTCTGTCTGTTTCTCGGGACGGCTTGATTCCCCGCTCCTGAAGCTTTTTCAGCACGAAACGGTCAATCGGATTGTTTGCCCATCTCTCATTGTCAACCTTGGGAAGTGCGGGTCTGACAACAGGCTGATAGGCCCAATGTTTGGCCACTGCGACAGAATCTGGCCAGTTCGCTCCGCTTTTAATCCAGCGTCTTAAAATCGCGATTTCCTGTTTCGAAAGCGGTTCCCCGTCAGGAGGCATCAACTCGCCTGCTTCCGCATCCGTAATGCGTTTTATCAGGAGCGACTGTTCCGGTTTTCCCGCGATGATGACAGGTTCATCGGAATCCGCAACACCAAATGCAGCAGCCCGACGTGATAGTCGCAAGCCCGCTTTATCCTGGACTTCACCATGACATCGATAGCAGTGCTTGCGAAAAATCGGTTCAACATCGGTGATGAACTGCACTACCGGGTCTGCCGCTTCCACGTTGGAACCCCAGATTGCTACGATTGCCAAAACCAGGGCAGGACAAACTCTGCTTATCTGCCAGCAGGTACCCATCGTTACCCTCATGTGCGCATGAATACAGAATAATGAAAGCGATTTCGACGCCTGATTATAGCAAAAGAATCACTCTGGCTCAAGAAATTTCAGTCCATCATTCTCATCAGGAGTGACCGGGTGAATTGAACCGGTGTGTCCTTTCTCTTTGCCGTAATGATCTTGGGCACAATAAAGCTGCCCCGTATTCGAACAGGCGATGCCCAGCGAGCAGTCAAACTTATACCTGCCCAGCAAATGAAACTTGGAATCTGAAACAAGCAGAGTTTTCGGAGAACCGTAACAGCCAAACCACCATCTTCCCTTTGTAAATGCCGCGGTTTGAATTCCCAGGTGCGTATGGCCACTTTCAATGACGTGCTTTTTGACAAAATGAAAATCCCCATCGTATTCATAGACGTAATTTTCATCTATTTCGTCAGGCAAGCCGCCGATGACATAAAAGTGATCTTTATAAAAACCGATCCCCCCTGCCCCATAGAAAACTTCCTGGACATCATGTTTGGTAATGAGAGAAAGGTTCTGGGCATCGTAAACATACACTCGGGAATCAGCATTTCCCTGTGGATCGTTGAATTTTCCCAGATTGACCGCGACATAGACACGACCATTTCGCACACATAGATCGCCATGATGACCGGGAACCGGAATCTTCTTCAACACCTTTCCGTCCCAATCGGTTTTGACAAGTTGAGTTGTAAAACTCCAATAGATCGAGTTTTCGTCAACATCAACGCCTTGCAGATGATGTGGATAGCTCCCCTCACAGGTAATCGGTTTTCGTTCAAGCTCCCTCCTCTTTTTCAACAACACCGGTTGGACCCAGGCCATTTTGAAATCTCCCGGTTCTGACGGGTTAGGGTGTTTTTCGCTGGAGGTTACACGGGCACGAACGTAAATTTCGTCTCCCCGGAAATGGTAGGTCGCGCAGTTTCCCTTCACGGTTTCAAAAACCTCGCCGATCTCTTTGCTGTATATGCGAGTTGTACGAATCGGCTTGCCCTGTTTATCGAGTACCGGATAGCTGGATTTATCATAGCCGGTTCGTGTACCGATAAATTCAATTGTGTAAGTCTCGCCCGGAACCGGATCAATTTCTATATGAAGTTGCTTCGGCCCCGATAGAATCTTTTTCAATCGCACACCACTCGAGGCGTAAAAGCTCCCCGCTTCCAAAGCCTCGATGAGTGTGCCGGGTTCCAGTTTCTCGGCCAAAACGGTTACCCATCCTCTGCCTGGCTCACTTTCCCGACTGGGGATATGATGATAGTTGTGCCCGTCATCGGTTGCGATTCCATACATCATCGGCAAATCGAATTCAGCAATTCGTTTTGTCAGGATGATATCCCACAGTCGCTCGGTTGAGGGATGTATCTCGTCTCCCGAATTGTGAACGTAAGGGTGTCCGTTATAGACCTCAAAGAATCGATCCCCTACAACACGCATCAAATCTTCGGCTGTGATCGCATAGTAAAAATTGGGGTGATTCAGATGAATGAGCATCGGCTGTCCGGTTTGCTGACGCTGGATCATTGCCGCGTTGACATTATTCTGGATTGTTTCAGCGACCGTTTTTCCGCCTCGCGGGATAATCAACTCTTTCAGATTGGTCACATTCAGATGAATCGGCGTCCGTTTGCCCAGAATGTCGGTGATCTCTTCCCCTTGAATGAGCAGATATTTTTCCGTCTTGTTGAACCGTTTGGCCACCTCATCGAACCGACGCAGCCTGACCTGCAGCTTTCCATCAACCGTGCGGCTTTCAACCCAGTCAGGATACTGCTTGATCAATTTGTCATATGCCTTTTTCCCTCCCTTGCTTTTTTCAACTTCAATCCAGCGTTCCTGATCGGCAAGAGTATTGTGATCGGTAAAGACCAGGAACTGGTAGCCATGTTGTTCGTACCACAGAGCAATCATTTCGAGGTAGTCGTCGCCATCACTCCAGTGTGAGTGCGTGTGCATATTCCCCTTGTACCAGCGATGAGTCTCTGTCTGTTGTAAAACCGTAACGGCAGGATCATCAGCCCGGGTTACCTGTTCGGCTGCCGGAAAAAGAACGGCTAGAACACCCAACAGGCTCGATAACGTTATCAAGCCAAAACCGCATTTTGGATCGGTGTGCAATTTCATCTTAACTTACAATCCCTTTTCGAAAGAATAATCCCCAAACTACCGAGGCAAGCGTCTAACTTGGACAATCTATAACATATAAAGTAAGGTACCTTCTGGAAACCAACTGGTATTCTGAATCGTACGCTCGAACATTTTCCGCTTCTTCAACTATTGGTGGGAAGATCAATGAATACGACATCTTCGAAATCCTCAATTTTTGTGTTTTCATCTTTCACGAAGATTGTATGCACGACCATGTTGCTGGCCGGTTTATGCAATACCGCCTCACTCTGGGGGCAGGGCCTGACCGCTGGAGTGGCGAAGATTGACATTACCCACCCGGAGGGACTCATCAATGACCGAAGTTATGTGCGGGCTCTGGTTCTCAGGAATGACAGGGAAACTGTAGCCATCATTTCTGTGGACGTGGTCGCGATTGGAGAAATTGGGCGAATAAAAAACAGTTATCTCGGCAATGTGCGCACGCAAATTGAAAAGGAACTGGGCATCAAACCGCAAAACATGCTGTTCAATGCCAGCCATTGTCATTCGATTATATGCGATAACCATGAGGAATTGACTGTCAAAGCGATCAAGCAGGCGGCAGCCAATATGGTGCCCGTGACCGTCGGCGTCGGCAGTGGGTACGAAGACCGTATTCAGGAAAATCGCAGGTTGATTATGGCCGATGGTTCTGAAATCGACGTCCGTCATGCGTACTCGCTTCCTCCCGATGCCGAGGTCGCAAAGGTAGGGCCGATTGATCCGGAGATCGGGATTTTGCGATTGAACAGAACTGACGGTCGTACGCTGGCCGTCCTCTACCAGTTTGCCTGCCATCCGATCCAGGGAGTTCCCAACGGGGGAAACACAGCAGATATCACCGGGTTCTCGTCCCGGGTTATCGAAGAAAATATGGGTGAGGGAACCGTTGCCCTGTTTCTGCAGGGATGTGGCGGTGATATCAACCCGGCCCACTACAAAGATGTCGATTATCCTCGCGACGCAGAACCGCAAGGGAATCTGCTTGGTTTAAGTACATTAAAGGCGCTTCGAAAAATCGATTGCCATCCCGATAATCGCCTCGAAGTCATTAATGAAGTGATCGAACTGCCGGGGGCCAATTACTCGCAACGAATCGCGAGAATGGAGGACGAACGAATCCGCCTGATGAATTCTTTGCGGGGCACCACGCTGAATTTGAAATCATTCCTGCCATTGGCCGTCAAGTACAAATTATCCGAAAAGTATCCCGCGACGCACTCATTCGAATATTTGCAGGAAGAAAAAATCGG
>JALTOP010000058.1:24847-25722 GCA_027000105.1 Planctomycetaceae bacterium
AAAGGAAAAAACAATAAAAATAAACAAATATGTCACTGTAAACAACTTCCATTGTTGTTACCTATAAGCAAAAACAACAAAAACAACATCAAAAAAAAAAAAAAAAACATTTATACGATGGAACAACTCACTCGCATCAATACCAATTTGCGATTGTTAAAAAAACATCAAGCCGCGATGCTGAAAAGCGGAAAACGCAACGTCGATGTTGAACTGGTCGCTCTCAGAATCGGCGATTTTGTTCTGTTGACTTTTCCGGGAGAATTAACGGTTCAAATTGGATTAAATTTGAAAAAAACGTCCCCGCATGAAAAAACCTTCATCTCCGGCTACACCAATGGATATATCTATTATGCCCCGACAGCCAGGCAATTGCTTAACCCCTGGGGAGCGCAGGAGGATTGCGACTGTCTACTCGCCCCGGAATGGCAAAAAGTCTTTGAAAGCAAAGCGATCGAAATGCTGCGGAAACTTTAGACGAAACGCAGCAATGGAGTGAATGGAGAACTGGACGGAAATGTATTGAAAACATGGTCGTTCGTTGATATCTTGAAGCAAGAGGTTGACAGTGGGCTGTGCGCGTCGAGTCAGTTCAGGTTGAGGGTATCGTTTTTTGTTTTGTATCTTTATTTTGTGTCAGGCATTGTTTTGGACGCTAGGAGGTGAGCTGATCTCATATACGGGATTTCTATGGTTTTCTGGTTGCGAGTGATAGCCAGGCACGGGCAGTATGGCGTGACGATTATCAGCCAATAATGGCTTTCGGAAGAAGACTAACGAACGGGGTGTTTCGCATGTACGTAGAATTGGTTGTCAGCAACAGGCGATCGAGTGTTCGCCGATTGGTCATCCGAGACAAGGCCCTGATCGGAAGA
>JALTOP010000059.1:0-463 GCA_027000105.1 Planctomycetaceae bacterium
GGCCCGTTATTTTCTCGCTCAAAATCCTCGACCGCAACTGGTACAGGAATTTCCCGGGCTTGATGGCGGCAAGCAGGGACATTGGGGAAACCAGAATGATGAATACTGGGCCGATGACCGCTGGAACCAAACCGATTTGGGTTCGGTACTCGCAGGCGTTTTTCGTGATGCGGGAAAAGTGATACCGCGCGGGGTTTGTGTGCGGTTCGGCGAACAGGGTGAAATGGCTGCCTGCTTCAATCCGGAAACCTTATCTTACGAGGCAATCTGGAAAGACGGCTTTCTCAGGTTCTCGTCATTTCGTCACGGTTTTCTCGGGGGATTGCAGATTGACGGAAAGTTGCTCGATCAACCGAAGACCAGCAAACCGGAAGAACCTTTTGCCTATCACGGTTTTTATCGAAACGGTTCCCGTGTCATTTTTGCTTACCGGATTGGCCAGACTGAATATCTCGATAGTCCA
>JALTOP010000059.1:473-7521 GCA_027000105.1 Planctomycetaceae bacterium
CAACACATCCTCTGCGGAAGTTGGTGAGATCATCAAAGCAGCAATGGCCGGAAATTATTGAAACTGACATCATTCATGGAAAACAGAAACCGTATGCGATCGATACGATAGAATTGCCGTTTGAAAACCCGTGGAAAGCACTGATGTTCGTCGGAGGGCATGCGTTCGATCCCCAAAAAAATGTTGCATATATTTGTACGATGACGGGAGATGTCTGGCGGATAACCGACTTTGCCTATCCCTCGAAAAAGGCAAAGTGGAAACGATTCGCTTCCGGGCTCCATCAACCGTTGGGAATGATTGTCGATGCGGATGGCATTTTCGTTTTAGGGCGTGACCAGATTACGCGTCTGCACGATCGCAACAACGACGGCGAAGCCGATTTCTACGAATGCTTTTCGACGGCCTATCAGACATCGCCCGCCGGTCATGATTTCATCTGTGGATTGCAGCGGGATAAACAGGGGCGCTTCTATATCGCCTCGGGAAATGAGGGGATTGTCCGAATTTCGCCCGATGGAAAGACTTCAGAAATTCTGGCAACCGGTTTTCGTAATCCCGATGGGTTGGGGTTGATGACATTTGGGGCGGCAGCTGGAACGGTGACGGTTCCCTGTTCGGAAGGAACGTGGACACCAGCCTCCATGATTTGTGCGTTTCGTCCGGGAGCCGCTCCAAGCGACATAACGAAAAAATTCCCGATCGGCGGACATCACCCACCATTTTTCGGATTGGGCGGCCCGAAGAACGGTCGGGCACCCGATTTGCCTCTGGTCTACTTGCCTCGTGGATTGGATAACTCCAGCGGCGGACAGGTTCAAATTCCCGAAAAAGGTTGGGGGAATCTGTCAGGCCCGGGGCATCGCAACATGATTCACACTTCCTTTGGTGCCGGTAAATACTTTCTGCTTTTGCAGGATGAAGTGGCCGGTCAATTACAGGGAGCGATTGTGCCGATGCCTGGAGAGTTCCGCTCGGGTGTGCATCGTGGACGTTACAATCCGCATGATGGGCAACTCTACCTTTCCGGCATGGACGGCTGGGGAACCTACACCACCGATGACGGATGCTTTCAACGGGTGCGCTACACGGGCGAGAAGGTTCAGCAGCCGATTGCTTTTCATGTCTACGAAAATGGAGTGATGCTGACGTTTTCGCAGCCGGTTGATGCAGACATCGCAGGCAATGCCCAGTCTCATTTTGCCCAGTGCTGGAATTATCGATACGGCCCTGGCTACGGTTCGCCCGAATTTTCTACACTTCATCTGGGGATGCGCGGACACGATGTTTTACAGATTCGCAAAGCGTTTGTGCTGGAAGGCGGACGAAAATTATTTCTGGAAATCCCGAACATTCAGCCAGTGAACCAGTTGCACCTCCATGTTGCTGTTGCCAAAGGGCAATGGCGAGAACTGTTTGCAACGGTTCATGCACTGGATAAACCCTTTGTTGATTTTCCTGGTTATCAGCCGTACGGAAAGTTGATCATGCCCCCGCCGATGCTGGCAGATTTACATCGTTCAACAATGACAACACCCAATCCGTGGGGTAAACGAATTAGTGGAACGAAAAGTATCACGATCAAAACCGGCAGCAATCTTTCCTACCAGACGAAAAGCGTTCGTGTGAAAGCGGGGCAGGCGATTGAATTCACCTTGATGAACCCCGATGTCGTGCCACACAACTGGGTGCTCGTCCAGCCGGGGGCACTGCGAACGGTCGGCGAGAAATCGAATTACCTGATCGCCGATCCGGACGGCATCGCCAAGCAATATGTCCCGAAAACGCCGGAGGTCATCGCCTACACAAATATCGTTTTCCCGGGCGACGAATTCACCATCTACTTTCGCGCTCCGAAAAAACCGGGGCGCTATCCATTCTTATGCACTTTCCCCGGTCATTGGCTGGTGATGAACGGCGAAATGATTGTTGAATGATTATCGAATAAACAAACACGCAAGCAGAGGCCTTCATCCGACTAAACGCCGCTCCGCTTACAATGCCGGACTGTTGCAGTAAGGTGCGTTGCAGCGCACTAATAACGGGTTGCACTTTCAAAAGTGCGTCGAGATGCCCCCACTTTACTGCTGAAGCGATTTCCTCTGCAGCGAGTTGGAGAGTCGCCGAGCTTTCAGATACATTCACACGAGAATCGGAAGTTCGGTTACTTTTTTCCCTTTTTTCTTTTTTTTGGAAACGGCGGGAAAGAGGGCTTCAGTGTATTCGGCAATCTGTTCGGGAGTTTCGAATAGTTGGTCGTAGCAGCCGTCGCCATCGTATTCACAGTTATCGGTGGAATAGTCACGACAGATTTGTGGGCGGATTTCGTAAATCCCGCAGCGATTGTCATCACGAAGTTTGCTGCATCTGGTGTGAACCATCAAATACCAATCGCCTTCATCGACGAATATGGAAACCTGTTCATGAAGCATGTACCAACGGATATTTTCCAGTTCTTCGCGCGAGTCGGGAGTTTCGATCGGCAATGCGAAGTAGGTGCAACACTTGGCGGGGCAATAATCGCAAAGACATTCGCCGGCTTTCAGTTCTTCACGTTTTTTCAGCATATCAGGTTCAGTCCCTCCGAGGAGAATTTTGCAGTTTCTTCGTGGAATGTTTTACTACACAAGGGGAGCGGTCACAATCGATGCGATCGCTATTTTCGGAAATCGCGCAGGTTGACGCCGATTCCTGTTTCAGGTGGAACCGGAATTTCCGGTGTAATCCCCATGAACTACCATGCTTTCAAGTTGACCGGGCATTTTCCCCTTCCGTATCATGGCGTAAGATGCTGACATACTAAAGAGAGCGTGGATGTTGCGCGGAAAACCGGTACGGTCTGTTTCACTCGGATCAGAATTGTGGGTGGGCAGGGTGTGCGCTGAAGGTGCTCCGTGTGGGCGGGTTCTGGAAATGGGTAAATGACAGGTGACGTTGATTTCGGTGGTTGAGTAAACCCCATCGAACCGGGAGTAACTGGAAATGCATTTGACGGGAAAAATTTTCGCTTTTTTCACATTATGCCTGGCCGTCGGGGCGATCGTCATGACCGCCAAGGTTCTTGACAGGCAGAACGAGTGGAACAAGAAAATTGAGGACTCTCGCAAGAGTTATCAAAAGGTGGCAGCGGAGGTTCCCGGTGTCCGCTCGCAGGTCGATCAACTGGAAGAGGATCTTTCACTTCTGCGACTCGACTGGGGGAAGCAATGGGATAATGTAGAAACGCATGTCAATGACAAGGAGAGCGGTATCCTCAATATCGGGATCGGGAGAAACAACATTCAGGGCCGAAAAGCCGGCGACGAAACAATCTACCCGACTCTTTACGCCTTTCAGCCCGAAGGAGACGGGATGGTCTATGTCGGAGCGTTCCGGGTTGTGACAATGGATGCGAATCGGGCAGCCGTGCAGTTGATGCGTCCGCCACGCCCTGGTGAGGCCGATTCATGGAAACCGGGCAGATGGCGATTTCGAGACGGTTTTCCCGCGGCTCTGGAAGGGAAATTGGGCGATCTGTTGGTCAGCTTGACCGTTCTGGAAGAAAGAGTGAAGGCAAGAAAGCTCAACCTTGCCATTCAACAAAAAAGTGTAGCGAAGGCCCAGAAACTGCTTGATCAGCGTTTGAAGGAATTGAATGGTGACCCCGATGCTCCCGCTGAAACGGGTGATGTCTATCGCAAGGGGCTGGTCGAATCTTTACGAATCGCTCAGGATAAACGGGACGAAGCGTTGGCAGAGGTGCAAAAACTACGAGAGCAGCTTCATACGCTTTACGGCGAGTTCGAGGCATTACTGGCCGAGAATGAGCAGCTCGAAACCAAACTGCGACCGGCAACGAAAACCGGACAGCTTGAAACGAGTGCGAAAAACTGATTGCATAAAACAGCGTTCATAAAACTGATCTGTCATGCTTAGCGCTGACGTGCGTTGATGTGCCTGTTTTTGGGTGTTTCACAAGTGAAAAAAGCTGAATGACGTGCAGCATCGGCTCGCTTGAAAGTTTGGCACCAGGTTTGTCGCGGAGTCCCCTGCTGGCGGCCCGTCATCGCGTATCAGTTCAGTTTGCTGTATGACCGTTCGACACAACACGGTGAATATACATGACGATTGCGTCGTGCCGGGTGCTGATCCAGTTTTTATTCTGACGCGAATCCCGCTCGCATTCTGGAGATATTCTGGTATGGTGGCTCATCGTTGCGTTTCCGATGCCTCGTATCCGGTTTTGTCGATGCGTTTTCGCTGATTTATTTTACTGATTAAAAAGTTACGAGAAATAGAGAAATTCTCCGGGGAGATTTTTCCCGGGCCAGATGCAAAACGTCGACTGATATGTCTGTACCCAAAGTAGTGATCGTTGGACGCCCGAATGTCGGGAAAAGTTCTATTTTCAACTGGCTCGCCGGGAAGTTGATTTCGGTTGTCGATTCCACTGCCGGCGTGACGCGGGATCGCATTACGCAGTTGATCCAGTACCAGGATCGCTACTTCGAACTGATTGATACCGGCGGGATTGGCATTGTCGATAGCGACGATTTGTCTGATGACGTTGAACATCAAATCGAAATCGCGATCGAGGAAGCGACTGTCATTCTTTTCGTAACCGACGTCCAAACCGGGGTTACGCCACTTGATCAGGAAGTGGCGGAGATGCTCCGCAAGGTTGATCGTCCGAAGTTGCTGGTGGTCAACAAGTGCGAATCGCAGCGGTCGGATCTGGAAATCCCCAACTACTTCGGTCTGGCCGATGCGGAGGTACTGCAGACGAGCGTCAAGGCGAATCGCAATCGTAAAGAACTGCTGCGGAAACTTGTCGAGCTGCTTCCTCCCGCTGATCAGGCGGAGTTGCATGAAGGGGAAGAACTGGCGGCTGAACCGGAAATGAAGCTCGCCATTGTGGGCCGCAGAAATGTGGGGAAAAGTACCTTCATCAATTCACTGGTGGAAACGGATCGCATGATTGTCAGTGAAATTGCAGGGACGACACGGGACAGTGTTGATGTCCGTTTCGAGCTGGACGGGAAACCGTTTATTGCCATCGATACTCCTGGAGTGCGCAAGAAGAAATCGTTAGCGAACGATGTCGAGTTTTATGGCCTGGTTCGCGCCCAGAAAAGTATCCGCAGAGCCGATGTCGTCTTGATGCTGTTCGATGCGACAAAAACGATTTCGAAAGTCGATAAACAGTTGATCGAGGAAATTGAACACCACTACAAACCGTGCATTTTTGTTGTCAATAAGTGGGATCTTGGCCTGGAAGAAGGGATGACTTCTGAACGCTGGGCAGAATATCTGATGAAAACCTTCGCAACGATGCGGCATGTGCCGATCGCTTTTATCACGGCGTTGAAGGGGAAGAACATCCGCCAACTGCTGAATCTGGCCCAGTCGATTTTCAAACAGTCCCGAATGCGTGTTTCGACCGGTCTGTTGAATCGCGTCGTCGAAGAAGCGGTGGAGCGAAACCCGCCGCCGATCAGTCGGAACAAACGCCCCAAAATATATTACGCAACACAGGTGGGAACAGAACCGCCAACTATCGTTGTCAAATGCAATCAGCCAATTCTGTTCGCTCCCAACTGGAAACGGTATTTTACCGGCTACTTGCGCGAAGAACTTCCGTTTAACGAAGTCCCCATGAAATTCTACTTCCGTCCCCGTCACAGCGATGACGAGGAATAGGGAACGGAACAGAGAATCTTTATTGGGTTGATTCATCAAAATGTCGACATCAATAGGCTCACATCAAAATACCGCACGAAAAATATACCGCACGAAAATTGTCTCATGAATACGAGAGGCTGGGCAGTGGTACGAAACTGTTCAGAGAGTGAAGATAAATGACGAAACCTGTCCGCACCCGTTTTGCTCCCAGTCCCACCGGTTATATGCACATTGGGGGAATGCGTACAGCACTGTTCAACTGGCTGTTTGCCCGGCATCACGATGGTGAGTTTGTGCTGCGGATCGACGATACCGACCGGGCTCGCAACATGGATGAGGCTCTGGAACCGATCCTGCAATCGTTCCGCTGGTTGGGTCTCAATTGGGATGAAGGGCCGGAAATCGGGGGGCCAGTCGGTCCCTACTTCCAGTCGGAACGGGACGAGTATTACACCCGGGCGTGCAACACGCTGCTTCAGCAGGGAAAAGCCTTTCACGATTTCACCCCGCCGGAGCAAACAAAAATCGAGCGGGAAACGGCTGAAAAAGAAAAAAGAAACTACCTCAACAACCGTAACGACCAGAATCTGAGTGAACAGGAAATCCGCTCGCGAATTGATCGGGGTGAAAAGTATGTGATTCGCTTTCTGGTGCCTCGTGAATCAGAGCGAAAAATTGTGATTGATGATGCGGTACGTGGGCGGGTTGAATTCGATCCTTCACAAATGCCCGACCCGGTCATCATGCGGGCTGATGGCACTCCTCTGTACAATTTTGCCTGTGTCATCGATGATGCTGAGATGCGGATATCGCACGTCATTCGAGCCGAGGAACATCTTTCCAACACACCCGTCCAGGCGATGTTGTACGAAGCGCTCGGCTATGACCGACCGGTTTTTGCACACATTCCGTATGTTGCAGCACCCGGAACAAAAGAGAAGCTGAGTAAACGCAAACTTGAGAAATATCGCAAATCGCCCCAGTTCAAGAAGTTGTTTGAAGCAGCCGATTTCATCTTCCCACTGCTCGGACTGGAGAACAGAGGGGGACTCGATCCGGTCATGGTCGAGTATTACGAACAGATCGGCTATCTGCCGGAAGCGGTTTTGAATGCACTGGCGCGACTGGGGTGGTCGCTGGATGATCAAACGGAGATCATGTCGCTGGATACGATCGTCGGGAATTTTTCATTGAAGCGCGTTGTGAAATCGCCTGCCGGGTTCGATCCTGAAAAGCTCCTCAGTTTTCAGGCTCACTGGATGGCAGAGGTTCCTGCCGAGGAAAAACGAAAAAGGTGTCGGGACTATCTGAAACGGGCCGGAATAGATGATTCGAAAATGGAGGACGAACGCCTCGAGTTGGTCATCCAGGCGATTGGGGACCGTCT
>JALTOP010000060.1 GCA_027000105.1 Planctomycetaceae bacterium
GCCGGAAGAGGTGATTCTCGATTTGGCGTTAAATCCGAATCCAGTAGGAACGCCACCTGAAAAAATTCGGATTTCACAACGTGTCATTCTGAATCATTTTACAGCCAAGAGGCTGGTTTCACTGCTTGCCTCGGCTGTCCAACGACACGAAGCAACTTTCGGTGTATTGGAAACAGATGTGCGTAAGCGAGTGAAAAATCAACCTGAAAATTGAATATTCCGCAGTAGAGATAAGTAGAAATAGGAAGTGGCCAGCAAACTATGCTGACGGGAACAGGTTCCAGCCTGCAAGTTGGTCACGGGTTTTCTTGTCCGCTGCCAGCCCATGCGAGATATCATGGAAACGCAACTGTTGGAAGGACAGAATACCGCAGTGAAGATCCCGACAAGAGATCCTCACTCAAGACGGGTCGCATTGGGGGAACGTATCCTGCGTTTGTCCGCTGCGATGCAGAACTTTAGCGATGCAGAACTGGCCCGGAACGTCCGCAAACTACGATATCAGGTTCAAAATGGAGGTTCATTCATTTCGGTACGGGATGAAGCCTTCGCGCTGGCATGTACTTCTATCCGCAGGACACACGGCTTCGACCTGCACCACGTGCAGATTCTGGGAGCCGCTACAATGGGTAACCACGCGATCGCAGAAATGCAAACCGGAGAAGGAAAAACCCTCACCGCTGTGCTCCCTGCCGTCCTGTATGCGCTAGCCGGTAAAGGCGTGCACGTTGTCACGGTAAACGATTACCTGGCTGATCGGGATGCCAACGAATTGCGTCCCGTGTATGAACGACTCGGTTTGTCGGTCGGCTGTATCACGACTGATATGGAGGACGAAGAACGCAGGCAGGCCTATTCACGTGATATCACCTACGGAACCGCCAAGGAAATGGGCTTCGATTTCCTGAGAGATCGGCTACGACTTGGTGCGGAAAAGATTGATGATCATGTCAAGGAAATTTTTCTGCAACAGCAAGGCAGTCTGGTTCAACGGGGGCAGTTTTGCGCAATTGTTGATGAAGCTGATAGCGTTCTGATTGACGATGCCAGAACTCCGCTTTTAATCGGAACCTCACGAGCAGAAGCACCACAACGAATCGCCCTGTTCCGCTGGTGCTCTCGAGCAATAAAACGTCTCGATCACGAAGTCGATCTTGTCGCGATCACCAAGAAACGGCAGGTCTTTCTGACAGACGCCGGTTGCAGAAAGGTCGTGCTTCTTGGCAAGCCCCCCCTGATGGAATCGATCGATATGGAAACAATTTACGAGAACATCGAACGCTCACTGGAAGCTCATCTTTTTTATCAACGGGATCGACACTACACAATACATGAAGACGAAATCGTTATTGTCGATGAATCGACCGGTCGATTGATGCCCGGCCGCAAATGGCAAAACGGATTGCATCAGGCCATTGAAGCCAAGGAGAATTTGCCTATCACCTCACCCACAACCGATGCAGCACGCATTACCGTGCAACGTTTTTTTCAGCAATACAAACACCTGGCCGGAATGACCGGAACAGCCTGGAACGGAAAACGAGAATTGAAAAAAACATACCGCTTACAGGTGCGGCGCATTCCAACAGACCGCAAATGCGTGCGAAAAAAATGGCCAACGCGTGTTTTTGTCTCCCAACAGGCCAAATACGCAGCGATCGTGGAAAGTTTAACTGAACTGCTCGCTCAAAACCGGGCGGTTCTGGTCGGAACGCCCTCAGTAGCCGCTTCGGAAAGACTCAGCGCTGCTCTGAAAGAAAAAAATATCAAGCACGAGGTTCTCAACGCCCGCTATCATGAAATCGAAGCTGAAATTATTGCCAGAGCAGGTCAGAAGGCGGCCATTACAATTGCCACCAATATGGCTGGCCGAGGAACGGATATCAAACTTTCTCCGGAGGTTGCTCAAGCGGGCGGTTTGCATGTCATCGCAACTGAAATGCACAGCTCTGCACGAATTGACAGACAACTCGTCGGTCGGTGCGCAAGACAGGGAGATCCAGGGACATACCAATTTTTTCTCTCGCTTGAAGATGAACTGCTCACCTCACTCCCACCCGATCGAGTGAAACGATTGCAAAACAGGGCACTGAAAGTCAGTCGGGGAGAGCTTCCTGCACACTGGGTCGGGCTATTCAGAAAAACACAGCGGTTTCTGGAACGGCATCATTACAAACAGCGCAAAGAAATGCTGAAACATGAGAAAAAACAGATGGAAACATATAGACGGATCGGATTAAATCCGTTTCTGGAAGCAGCGGAACAAAGTTGATTCCGATTCAGATGAACGTCGGGGTATACAGAATCGCCCCCTCAATGATACAGTAGCCATCAAAGGCGAATTGGATTTCGAAAAGGAGCAAAATGATCCATTCATCAAGACACCATTTTTATTGGGTATGTTTGCTGGTTGTTGTGTTTACGGTCAGCGGCAGCGTTTGTTTTGCCCAGGAAACGCTCACTGCATCTGGCAACGGGGTAATCCGCGTTCCAAACTGTTCGATGGAGCCTCTTTACAGGGCCAAAGTTGCTTCAGACAGGCCAGGCGTTTTGGCGGAATTGAAACTTGAGGAGGGCGATCCCGTTAAAAGTGGGCAGGTCGTTGCCAGGTTGAGAGACGATGTTGCCCGGGCAACGGTTGCGATTGCCAAAAAACAGGCAGAAAATGACATCGAAGTGCGTCTGGCACAAAAAACAAGCGAGGTAGCCAAAGCCGAACTTGAGCAGGCCAAACAGATGGATGCAGGCCCTGGCTTGCAGGTTGTGACCCGCTATGAATTACGTCGATTACAACTTTCCGCAGAGCAGACGGAACTTCAAATCGAACAGGCGGAAAACGAACTGGAAGTGCGGAAGCTTCAGTTAAACGAGGCGATCGAGCGACTCAAGGAATACCTGGTGATCAGCCCGATTGATGGAATGGTCACCCGACGGTTTCTGACATCGGGAGAGTCTGTCCAACAGGGAGGCAACATTGTCGAGGTGACAAACTTCAAGATTCTGAAGGTGATCGGGAATATCGAAGTGGTTGATGCCTTCAAAATAAAGGTCGGAGATCCTGTCATCGTTAGACTGGAAGATCCGACGATATCAGCCCAGATCGACAATGCCACCTTCAACGGTAAAATCCGCTTTATCGACGGTTCCGTTTCTCCCATTGCCCAGAAAGTGCGAATCTGGGCGGAAGTAGAAAATCCGGATGGGTTATTACTCCCCGGCTTGCGGGCGGTCATGGAAATACGACCGACAACCAGAACGGCCAAGGCGAACTGACAGACATCCTTCATCAGTCCCTTTGGGCAGTGAAGCAACCGTGCCGGTTTGTAGGCGGACAAACAGTCGGCGTGATGTGACTGTTGAAGGAGAACAGGGCCAGATGGGAACAGGGCAGAAACGAGACTTCTTTACTTGTTTTTTCCCAGCCATTTTTTATGGAGAGGCGCTTCAGAGCGTCTTTCAAGATCGTCTCGATCCCCCAGCGTGACCGCTAGCGTCTGCCTTCTCCCGCGACGTAAGATGATTGTCTTGACCGTTGTATTGACGGCTGTCAGCGAAACGATGTTAATCAAATGATTCTCGTCCTGAATTTCGACACCGCCAAAATAGAGAATGACATCATCCGGTTGAAGCCCTGACCGTGAAGCGGGTGTCTGACTATAAACCTCGACAACACGAGCACCGCGAACACGATCCAGGCCGAGTTTCAGGGCCGTTTCGCGATCAAAATCGGGATCGAGCTTGACCCCCAAATAAGCCCTGCGAACAGCATTGTGGGCAACCAGTTGCTCGGCGATGTAGCGAACCAGATTGCTGGGAATACTGAATCCGATCCCCTCATTCCCGCCACTGTTGGAAGCGATCGCGGTGTTAATGCCGATAACACGACCGTTCATATCGATCAGGGGACCGCCACTATTCCCCGGATTGATCGCCGCATCTGTTTGGAGAAAATCCTGATTGATAACCCCGTTCGCATCACCAAGACGAAGCGAACGTCGCCCTTTTGCGCTGATGATACCGAACGTGACCGACTGACTCAAACCGAACGGGCTACCCATCGCGAGAACCATATGTCCGATATGCACCGTATCACTGTCCCCCCACCGTCCGGGTTGCACCCGTGTCTCATTGATCATCAAGACCGCGATATCGGACTTTTCATCTGTTCTGACATCGATCGGTGTAATGGTGCGTCCATCGTGCAACTGGATGACAATATCCTGCAAATCCGCCCCTGCCACCACGTGTCGATTGGTTACCACAAATGGAGTCTTCGATTTTGGGCTGACCATAATCACGCCGGAACCGGTTTCTTCGACCAACCCTGAAGTTGCCGTTCGCCGTTCACTCTGAATATGAACAACGCTGGGAGTTGCAATCTGCGAAATTCGGGAGAGGAGCTGAGACCCGTCAGTCAATGATGTCTTCGCCCCCGCCAGTTGCCGATAAATCTGATCGACTGCACTGGCGCTGATGTGATCGGCATGTACGGAATTCCGTATGTCCGCGTCACGTCCGCTCAATCCGAGAATCACACCTGCAAGAAAAAAAAGGCTCGAAAGAAATAACGCGGTTGTCCTGCTCATCGGGAACCTCTTCGGGTAAAGTGAACGGGGCGGTCCCGTCTGTTTTGGATAATCAAAACTCGCCACATCCACTGGCATCAAGTAGCAACAGGCGTTTACCCCTTGCGACTTCGCTTCGTCCCTGAATCCTGCACTCTCCCCTTCTGGAAAATGAGGATTGGCTAGAAGTCAAATCGGCTGGAGAATATTTGCAGTGATAATCAATCCCTGGAACTGACAGTCGCCAGAACGGTTTCGCTCGGCCGATTCCTCATAACTGGACTGACTCGTTCATTCCGGTCTTGAAAAAAGGGCGCGACCTCTACACCACACAGGGCAGTTATAACCCTCTGTACTGGATCATTTTGTATAACCCGTAGAGATCGAAAAAGGCGTGGTCATATTCGGCACAACCGGAACAGCACAAAAAATTAGCCCCCTCGTAGATACAGGGCGCATTCATACAACCATCATTACCATGTTGGCGTGTGCTGTCCCTCTGTTTCAGACACCAGTCAATTTTTACTGCTCGGCCAATAACTCGGCAATTTGGACTGCGTTGGTGGCAGCCCCCTTTCGCAGGTTATCACTGACGCACCAGAAACTTAGGCCATTGGGATGCGAAATGTCCTTGCGGATTCGGCCAACAAAAACATCATTGGAACCATCGCAGTTGGATGGCATCGGGTAAACCGATTCGCTCAAGTTGTCAAGCACCTGAATTCCCGGAAACGCCGCGAACGCTTCTCTTGCCTGGTCGGGAGAAATGGGCGATTCAGTTTCCACCGTGATCGATTCACTATGGCAATTCCAAACCGGAATACGCACGCAGGTCGGATTGATCTGTATGGAATCGTCTCCCAGAATTTTGCGGGTTTCGTAGACCATTTTCATTTCTTCACTGGTATAACCTTCATATTTTTCGCTGCCGATTTGTGGAATCGCATTGAATGCAATCGGATGCTGAAAGACCTTGTACTCATAGTCTCTGTTTTCAAGACGCGCTTTGCTCCCCTGCACAAGATCTTCATCACCCTGCACGCCCGCTCCGCTGGTTGCCTGATAGGTACTGACAATAACCCGCCGAATCGGGGAGATATCGTGAAGCGGTTTCATCGCCACCACCATTTGAGTGGTAGAACAGTTCGGACTGGAAATGATCCCTTGGGCATTTAGCGCATCTTGCGGATTGATCTCGGGAATGACCAGTGCTACATCGTCATTCATTCGCCAATAACCCGATTCATCAATCACTTTTGCGCCCGCTTCAATCGCGGAAGGGAGGTATTCGGCGGCAATATCATCGGGAGTGGAGGCAATGACCAGGTCCGTTCCCGCAAATGCATCTTTCGTCAATTCTTCAACAACAATTTCTTCCCCTTTGAAAGAGATCGTTTTCCCGGCTGAACGAGCCGATGCAAGAAAGCGGAATTTCTTCGCCTCGAAATTTCTTTCTTCAAGCAACTCGATAATAATTTGGCCAACAGCCCCGGTGGCTCCTACTATCGCAACGGTATCAAACACCTGATTCTCCAACAATGCTTCAAAACATCAAATTTAGCGATCCCAAACGTCCAGTTCACCGAACGGCCCTGTTTAGCGAAGGGCCCTGTTCATCGAACGGCCATTGTGACACATTCGCTGCGTTGTTCAATTCAGTCGGGCAGAAATACGTTTAGCATCGTCGAAATAGTTGAATTGCCCCGAATGAACACGGAAAGAATGGGTATTCATATGAATAATGAAGCGGTCATTGGCAATTTGCTCGGAACCGCGATTGGCGATGCGTTAGGCTTGCCTTACGGTTGGAATCAAACAGTAAAATCAAATGCACCACAGAGACACGGAGAGCCCAGCGCGGCTGGTTCATTCTGATAGCCGTAACCAAACTGATCTTTTTCTAAAATTTGCGAGCCGTTCACAAACTTTTACCGTTAGCAATACGGAGAAGTATCACGCCAGGCCGCAAAGACGCCAGGAGTTTTCCATATTGGATTCCCAAACGAAGGTAATTCAAAGGCCGCATGGAATCCAGTATGCAAATATTTTTCTTCTCTTTTCCTTATCCTTTGCGTCTTCGTGTCTTTGCGTGATACCTTTTGCTCGCAACGGTCAATCATAGCAAGCGGAACGGCGCCAGCCGTCCGGTAGTGACCACCCCGCTACAATAGTGATGGTAAACACGTCTCACAGTCCGTGGTATAAAACATAAACAAGGGCACTCGGCCAGTCGAATGACCAATCGTTTCACTGTTTTGCAGGCATGAGAAAACTTTTAATCATCCTCAATGTAATGATTAGCTGGACAGCGCCAGGTTTGTTTTGAAATATTCCGTAATTCTTTTAGTACATACATGTTACGCTTCAATGTTAAAATAGAGAGCACTCAGACATTCATTTGCCACAACTTGTTTTATGTGAACACGTTAGTTCACTATTGACTCTGAACCTGGCGCTGTCCAGTTAGAGAAGGAAAAAAATGGAACGAAAATGAAATCGTCACTTGATTTTCAAGACAGTCGCTACGAAGAAATGCCCCAGATTAATCGATGCGTTTCAGAATCAGCGAGTGAACATCGCATATCCCCCGGCCCGTTTTGTGCACAGCCTGAATGGCCAGGCGGGTGCGTCCCGGCTCCAATCTGATTTCGCCCAACTGATCGGTCGTGAATGTTTGCACGAATCGTTTTTTGGAAATTCTGGTTGGACGCTGCCTGGGCTGCGGAATATGTGCCTTCCGGATGATTCCTTCCAACGAATTATTTTTCGCGGTCACACGCAGTTTTGTTCCAACAGCATCCTCGTAACAGGCGTATTTCAAAAAAACGGCAAAACGCCCTGGTTTGACAACATCGACTTCCCACCAGATCGTTTCCTCTGTCTCGCTCCAGTCGGTCAGCCAATCATGGGCAAACCCCCAGCGATTATACCAGTGAA
>JALTOP010000061.1:0-5135 GCA_027000105.1 Planctomycetaceae bacterium
CCCGTTTTCAGAAGTCTTCCTTGCTCAGGAACTGACAACCGGAATCTGCCTCGGCTTCGATTGCTTCGCTTTGGGGAGATGAATTCTCAATACTCCTTCTTTAAGTTCCGCACTCAATCCTTCTTCATCCACGCGTTCTGGCAACGCCAGTGAGCGTTCCCATGGGCCATGCAGGCGTTCACGCCTGCGATACTGCTCCTCGGGAATTGTGGGATCCGAATCCAACTGCCCACGAAGTGTCAATACTCCAGAGGCAATGCGTAGATCGAGACTCTCCGGGCTCACGCCAGGAATTTCGGCGGTAATCAGGTATTGATCATCCAACTCGTACAAATTGACAGCCGGGAACGCACGCCCGGATCGCGCACCGCGCACCGAAAAACTCATGCTCTGCAGAAGACGATCCATCTCCTGCTCAAACTCCTGCAAAGCCCCCCAAGCGTTCCCCCATCGAAAAACGGGCATCGCAACTCTCCAAAAAGAAAACGACAACTGAAGATTCACACCGATTGCAGAGCAAATTGTATGCCAGAGTAATCAACTCGAAAAAAACGAGAGAATCAGCCGCAACCGCTTTAGCTTCAAGCAGTTACAGAAATGCCCGCCATTGCCAGGACAAATGGAATCACATAATTTGTGCCGATTTTCCTGCCAGAGTGGCAGTTGAAGGACAAGCAACACGTTCAGACAGGTTTTCTGCCGATACTTGCTGTCGTTGGCGCAGTCAATGCCGTGAATCCTGTTTCCTATTCTACAGTCACACTTTTTGCGAGATTTCTCGGGCGATCGACGTTGCAATTTCTCAGTAATGCGATGTGATACGAAAGCAGTTGCAACGGGATCGAGGTGATTAGCGGTTGAAGATATTCTTCGACATCGGGGACATAGATGACATCATCGGCCAACTCGGCAATTTTTTCGTCTCCATGACAGGCGATCGCAATAACCGGCCCCTTGCGTGCTTTCACTTCTTCGAGATTGCTGATGACCTTGGGATAGATGCCACATTTGGGAACGACGAACACAGAGGGCGTGTTTTTGTCGACCAGTGCCAGCGGCCCGTGCTTCATTTCTGCAGCGGGGTATCCTTCTGCGTGAATATAGCTGATTTCCTTCAGTTTCAGGGCTCCTTCCAGAGCGACCGGGAAATTGTACAATCGTCCCAGATAGAGGAAGTTGTTCTTCTCGGAGTATTTTTCTGCGACATACTTGACCATTTCGTGGCATTTCAATGTCTGTTCCATCAATTCGGGAATCGACTGCAATCCCCGGATGATCCGTTTACCGGCAGGATAGGAGAGATGTCTCATTCTTCCAAAGAACAATGCCAGCAATGTCAGAACGGTTACCTGGGAGGTGAAGGCTTTTGTCGATGCCACACCAATTTCCGGGCCGGCGTGTAAATAGATACCGCCATCAGCTTCCCGGGCGATCGTGGAACCGACCACGTTACAGATCGCCAGTGTGGGATGCCCTTTCCGTTTGCATTCCCGCATTGCCGCGAGTGTATCGGCTGTTTCACCGGATTGGGTGATGGCGAAAATCATCGTGTTTTCCGACATGGGCGGATTTCGGTAGCGAAGCTCACTGGCGTACTCCACTTCCGTAGGAACTCGGGCAAATTCTTCGAGCAGGTACTCACCAACGAGTCCGGCATGCCAGCTTGTCCCGCACGCTGTCAGAACGATGCGATCAATCCGGCGTAACTGTTGGGCGGTCATGTTCAAACCGCCGAACACAGCGGTTGCCTCATCATCGTTGAACCGGCCACGCAGTGCATTTTCGACTGCACGGGGCTGCTCGTAAATCTCCTTGAGCATATAATGTTCGTAATCGCCGAGATCCGCATTGCCGTCGGCCTGTTCGATGATTTGAACCTTTGGATCGATGGCCCCTGTATCCCGGTGGACAATCTTCAAATCGTCGGCTGTGATCACGGCCAACTCGTTATCGGAAAGATACACGACTTCATCGGTATGCCCCAAAAGTGGCCCGGCGTCACTGGCGACAAAATGCTCCTTGTTGCCAATTCCAATAACCAGCGGACTGCCAACTCGGGCAACGAACATTGTATCGGGCACATCACGAAACAGAACGACCAGTCCGTAAGTTCCCTTCAGTTGTTTGAGTGCAGTCTGCAACGCGTTCAGGCAACAGGCGGTATCCGCCACGTCTCCGTTCTTTTCTAGTTGCTCTCTGTACTCATAGGCGAGCAGATGGGCGACCGCTTCCGAATCGGTCTCCGTTTTGAATTCGTATCCTTTCTCCTGCAAGGCGTCTCTGAGTGAGGTGTAATTTTCTATCACGCCATTATGCACAAGGCAGACTTCTCCATCGCCGCCGAAGTGGGGATGTGAATTGGCATCGTTCACTTCGCCATGTGTTGCCCAGCGGGTGTGGCCGATTCCCAATGTTCCCGTAACGGGCCGCTCTGCCACCAACTGGCTCAATTCCGGAACCCGTCCCGCTTTTTTGCGCAGGGCGAGTTCTCCTTCGTGCATTACGACAATTCCCGCACTGTCATAGCCCCGGTACTCCAGTCGATGCAAACCGTCCAAAAGTATATTCTGGGCTTCCTGATGCCCGATATATCCAATAATGCCGCACATTTAATTTCTTCCTGAAAACGAGACGTGATCTCTGCCAAGCGTATGCAAACTATCAAAACAGGGGGATTTTGGTCAATAACGGGTTTTCTCACCGAAGAAACCGCGAAACCCGCTGGACAAATTGAGGAGCGCCATTCGAGACGCACCATGATTGACTAAACGGGCAACTTTGGAGAGTTGATGAGGATTATTCGTTCCGATGATTTTGCGTTATTTGGAGTCTACGGAACTGGATCGGGGCGACTGGACGATCGCCAGATGAGGGGCGGGCATCGAAGATTGTCGCTGTGAATCTCCGTCTCCATTTTGATCGATATCCAATGCCAAATCTTCCAGAATTTTCTCCTCCAATTGAGACTCGGACATCTCGGCAGTCGATTCCACCTTGACGGTTTTTCTGATCAAGTTGCCAAGCGGCCCAGCCAACAGAGCGGGCAGGAAGATGATATCTGCCAACAACGCGGTAGTAACCAGGGCTGCCATCAAGATGCCGAATCGGCTGATCATCAACAGGGTCGCGGGAGCAAGAACGAGAAGCCCGATCGCGACGATAGCACTGGTCTGCCACATTGCGGGGGCGCAATGCCCGAGCGCCAGTTCGATGGCTTCTTCTTTCGTTTTTCCCATTTTTATCCCCTCGCGATACCAGGTCAACAGATGCAATGTTCCATCGACTGCAATTCCCAGAGCGACTGAAGCGGTAATCATGGTACCGATATCGGTGCGCTGTCCGCTGAAGGAAATCAGACCAAATACAAAACCGATCGGCAACAGGTTCGGCAGCATGGCGATCAATCCGGCAATCGGATTTTTCAACAGGAGCATCATCACGAAGGCAATAACAGCAAAAGCCAGTCCGAAACTTCTGACCAGACTTTCCAGCAGCGCTTTTTGCGTTCTCAAAAAGACGGGAACCATCCCTGTAACGACATGATCGGCACCGGGGTGAAACTTCAGAACGGATTGGGAAATCCCGTTCAACTGATCCATCAGCAGACCATAATCGTTATCAGCCATCACGTAAGCCTGGGCCGAAATTCTCCAAAGCTCGTCTCCCTGATTGCTCAGGTTGGAACCGCCGTCAACCGGATTCGGAACATCCTGTTTTGCAATGGTGAATAGCGCATTCGCTTCCTTGAATTCACCTTCGGTAATGCGTCTTTGCAGAATATTGCTTCTTTTGTTGTACAAAATGCTTTTGCGAGTAAAGCCTCTTTCTCCCTCTTTTTTGACCGGCTTTTCCGTCACCTTCTGGAAATCGGCCAACGAAACGGCTCCTGTGATTTCGTGATGATTTCTGATTTTTTCCGTTATTTCCCGGACGATTTCCATTCGTTCCAGGAATTTCGTGCTGCTCTGTGCTTCTTCATCGAAACGGACGATCGTGTCAACGGTGCTGATTCCGATCACATGATCTTCAAGAAACCAGTAGTCTGAAAGAATTTGGGAATCTTCCGGGAAATACCGGATCACCTTTGTCTCGCCACGGAAGAATTGCAGACCGTACAGACCGAAAACGAGCAACCCCAAACAGGCAAGCGAAACGGGAGTGGAAAAGCGGATCAACCCGCGAGCCAGTTTCTTCCAGTGCCTGCCATCCACTTCATGTTCTTTGGGTGGCTTGCCCGGCCAGATTTGCATCAACGATGGAAGTACCATCAGCACAAACAATAACGAGATACCAGATCCGATTGCAGCAAAAAAGCCGAAATCCTTGACGGGGTTCAACGGGCTGGTCATCAACGAGGCCAGGCCAATCGCGGTGGTTGCGCTGGCCAGGAAACAGGGTTGCGCGGCAATGCGAATTGCATTGACGATCGAATTTTTCATATCCTCATGAGCCGCATGCCTCCAGTAACTGGCCAGGTGGATTGCCCCTGAAAGAGAGAGCACCGAAAGCAGAGTCGGCATCACGATCAGAACCATATTCATCGTCGAGCCGGTCATCGGTATCAGTGCGATCGTCAACAGGGTGGCGTACATCGCGACCGTCAACACCAACAACCCAAGGCGAAAAGATCGCAGCATCACAAAGGCCAACAGGAAGCTGACCAGAGCGGACAGGCCCATCAACGAGCGGAAATACCACGGTGCGGTCGGATCGAAGGAAGCCTTGGCGACTTCCTGATTCAACGTCGCTTCACCAACCGGGCGGCCGCCCAAATGCAGGGAATCTGCTTCAATGAAGCATTCTTTTGCGATATTGCGGATGTCGTTGAAGGCATCCATGTAGCCCGATCTTCCCGTCTTATCGGTCAGCGTCACCACTAACGCGGCCGGCGTTCCCGCTGAAAAGAAACTTTCTTCAATCAACGGCCTTCCTTCAGGGTTTTGACTGCTGGGACGGGACTTGATCGAGGCAAGAATCTGTTGAACCTGTTTCGCTGTTTCGCTATCGGGAGAGATACCGTGCCAGGTCAATTGGAAATCGTGCTGGGGATATTCCAATGCGGGATACTCTTGTTGCTCGGAAAGATCCTCTCCGGCCGAATCATCACCATTTTCCGCTCCTGTCCCGGAAGATCG
>JALTOP010000061.1:5145-7495 GCA_027000105.1 Planctomycetaceae bacterium
AACTTCTCAAACTCGACAGGTGGCTCCCAGACCGTCGCAGCCGGCAGTACGGAAACCTTGAGTTGCAACTCCTGGCCAACCCGGTCAACAATTTCCTTTTGAATTTGTCCCGGCTTTTCCTGTCCCAACTTGCTGAGCCGAACTTTCAGTGCCCCATGCCCAATCAGCAATCCACTCAATCTTGAAACGGCTTCGTCCATTTCAATATTGTGCGCTGCCATCTGATTCAGGGCTTCACGCGGGGTCAACACATCTTCGATATAGGAACTTCCCCGACGGAAAACCCCTTTGTCATCGATATAACCTTCCAGCTTGGCGGCCAGCAACTCGATTCTCGGATCATCGACACTGCTATCGTCCCAGGTAACAAAAAGCTTGTCTTTTGTCGGAAAACTGTCCCGGTACCAGCGGAGCAAAACAGCCTGCGGATCTTTTTCGGGCAGCCAGGTCTCCACGTCGTTCTGCATTTCGATTTGCTTCAACGCCGTGACCAAAAACGGAGCAGCAAACAACAACAGGGCCAACACCCAAACCGAATAGGCGTTGCCCCACGGATCCCGTTTATTGAAAAAGCCAAGCATGTACGATAACATATTGCGCAGGAACCTGCCGGTATAGTAAGCTCACTCTTAGCCTGTCTTCCCAAGGCACAACAACCAGCCCCATCAGGAAAAACAGGGAGAAGAGCAGAGAGATGTTCACCAAAGACAGCCAGAAGTGTAAACCAATTCTCCGGTTAAGGAAAAGTCCGATTTGGAGAATGTCGCCTTTTTCAATCTGATTTGTGACATAATAACGATCTTTGAGTTATTTATCGATTCGTAATATGGGGCAAATGGGGACTATGCGTCAAGCGCGTATCCTCTTCGAGCAAGGAGACAGCGGAAACCGCAATTGCTCCGTCGGCCTCATGCTGCAGGACATCAGGACATAAAGGATAATCGATGCGCCCTGCGTCAAGGCGTTTCTCAAGCGGGAAACGCTGAATGACATGCAGTATCAAACCAGAGTTTTCCAATCACCTCTCGGGCATTTAACACCAAATCCGGTATCTGATGAGACGAAATAACGAAAATTTTGGGAAATATCGATAATTTTCCATTTTTTCATGAACTATTGCGAACCAATCCGGCGTTACTATGGTCGGAGTAGGCGGAGACGGGCCGGAGAAGGTTCATCCTGATTCTGGCAAGAACCTTCGGGGCTTCTCCATGAGGTTTACACACAAACAAGACCCGGAAAGCGGTTTCGGGTTCCCATTTGTTTGACAGAGAAACAGAACAACCAAGAATAGAACGACTAACCAGATTTTTGTTGTGAGGTTCACTCTTCCGTCGAACCGTTTTTTCCTGGCGTGTTCAGACTGTTTCGTAAAAGCGGAGCAGTTCTGATCGCATTCAGACCTGAATTCGGTTCGAGGCATTTTTTTAATCCAGACACTGCGGCAATCCCGCAGGAGGTGCGACGATGCTGAATTCAACCACAAAGACAAATGCAACAACCGTAGCTGTAGCGATTAACGCAGCCATTAACGCGGTCAACGTGCAGGTCCGTGGCGTCGCCCATTCGCTATTGGAACGTCTGGATTATTGGCTCTTTGGCAGCGACCCGGATTATTACGGGATATCACACCAATCGATGCGGCAGGCCTGTGGTCTGTTAAAACGCAGATTCGATTGTTGCCCAGTGGTATCACGAAGTTCGGGGACAGGCAACTTTCAAACGAATGCTGAAATGACGCGGTCGTTTGAAAATGTGTAATCGATAACTGTCGGTTTTCACAAATTGTTGTCTGATTGGTTGGCCTGATGTGGTCTTTGAAACTGACTGCTACGGGCCGGAACGCTGTTACGCTGTTTATCATTAATCTGCATCACGATTCCGGTATCTGATTCCGATTTTCGCCGGTCTGTTTCCCGGACCGATGGAACGGATGGAGAAAGAGCGGGGATGGTCTTGTCACACAAGGCATTTGAAATCAACAACTCATCTGCTTTTTGCGATTCCAGTTACACGCGATGCAGTTACGAAAGAGAGGAAGAGATGAACAATGAAGAATTGATCCTGTTCGTTACTGCTGCCCAATCGGGAGACCGGGAGGCGTTCGGGAAACTTGTTCGCGAATACGAATCGAATGTTTTCGCTGTCGTCATGAAACGATTGCGCAACAGCGCAGAAGCACACGAAGTGACGCAGGAAGTATTCCTGCGAGCCATGCGGAAAATTTCCCAGTTACGGGAACCGCATCGGTTCATCGGCTGGTTGCTTCGTATTGCCGTGCGTTTGTCGATCAATCGCGCAACTCGACGCCCACAGGAATCGTCTTTCCCACACGAGACCATTTCCCTGA
>JALTOP010000062.1 GCA_027000105.1 Planctomycetaceae bacterium
CCTCTGGCCGATCGCCGTCGGATTATTGGGCATTGCCTTGATTGGCTGGTTGATCAGTCTGCTCGTTTTTACGAAGCCGTCCGCCGATCCGAATCGCAAATGGAATATCAACCCGGTTTCTGAACTGCGTCCCTCGATCCGGCAACTCTTTCAGGATCCTCCACTTGCCCGGGCCGCTCTCGGGATTGCGTTTTTCTACTTCATTGCCCTGTTATTTCAGGTGAATATCGATGCGTTTGGGGAACATACCCTTGCACTGGATAAATCGCAAATCGGCAATTTGATGCCGATGCTTGTTACTGGTATCGGGGTTGGTTCTGTTCTGGCTGGTTGGCTTTCCGGGGGAACGATCCAACTCGGATTGATTCCAATCGGGGCGATGGGCATTGCCTTTTGCTCGATGGTGATCGGGATTATCGGCTGGGATATCGATATTTCTTCTCCCGCTTCCCAACAGGCAGGTTATGTGCCGACGGCGATCTGGCTGGTTTTGCTCGGAACGATTGCGAGTCTGTTTTACGTTCCGTTGGAAGCGTTTTTGCAACATCGTTCTCCTGAAAAAATCCGGGGTACAATTCTCTCTGCCAGCAATGCGCTGACGAACACGTTCATGTTGGTAGCAATGGGGTTGTTCATGCTGCTGCGGGAAGGTTTCAAGTTCGATCCTCCCACCGTCTTTTTTGCTTGTGGTTTAATGACGGTGCCAGTTGTCGTTTCCAGCTTCTCCTACTACGGCGATCGTTTTGGGCGTTTTCTGATGCGTTCGCTTTGCAATCTTCTTTATTCGGTGCACTTGCACGGGTTCGATAAAATCCCGGAGCAGGGGGGCGTGCTGTTTGTGCCGAATCATGTTTCGTGGATCGATGGCGTATTGCTTAACGGTTTTCTTCCCCGACAAGCCCGATTCATGGTCTACACCGAATACACAAAAAAATGGTACACAAAATGGGCCGCGACGTTGTATCGCGTGATTCCGCTTTCGCCGCACGACGGGCCAAAGGCGATGCTCAAATCTCTTAAAGATGCCCGTCAATCGCTGCAATCAGGAGAAGCCGTCTGCATTTTCCCGGAAGGGATGATTACGCGATCCGGACAGCTCAATCCATTCAACAAAGGGGTGATGAAAATTTTTCAGGGAACGGATGCCCCTGTTTACCCGATTTATATTCATGGCTTGTGGGGCAGTAAACTGAGTTATCGCGGCGGGCTGATGAAAAGCCCCTGGCGTTGGCGGAGGCGTGTTGATGTCTACGTCGGCGAGCCCCGTAAAGATTTCGAGGATATCGGGCAGCTTCATCGGGCTGTCGAGGAATTGGCGTCGAAGTCGGTACAGGATCGTCTGTTGGATGAACCGCTCCCGGCGCAACGGTTTATCAGGCAATCTCGCAGTAGTCTGTTCCGCAAGAAGGTGGCTGATTCCTCGGGAGCCGAGTTGACGGGCGGTAAATTGCTTGCGGGAACGCTTGCTTTCCAACGGGTTCTTGAACGTGAGGTTTTCTCGGCAGACGAACAGTTTGTCGGCGCACTACTTCCTCCGTCCGTCGGCGGTTTCATTACCAACACTGTTCTGGCAGTCTCGAAAAAAGTTTCGGTCAATCTGAATTACACGCTGACCGAAAGCGTTATCAATCACTGTATTGAAGACGCCGGGGTGAAGCGGGTTTTGACAAGCAAACGCTTCATCGAAAAACGGCCTCTCAATCTGAATGCGGAACTTGTTTTCCTGGAAGACCTGAAGGAAAAAATCACTTCAACCGACAAATTACTCGCCGCACTCC
>JALTOP010000063.1 GCA_027000105.1 Planctomycetaceae bacterium
CATACTCACTTCAGTAACAAAAAAGAGCAGTAGGCAGGAAGCAACCACACCCAGAATTTGCCGGCGAGCCTGACGACGATGTTGATCACGATGAGCCTGACGCATAATCTGCAACTTCAACCCCTCGGTAGCCAATGGTTGTGGGGCAGAATCTGCAATTATTCTTTCAAGTTCTTCCGGAGAATAATCGATATTCATGGGTTTCTCTGTTTCTAGGTCTCACTTTTTTATATCGTTTTCAACCTGGACACAAACGCGGTGCCTCGGCGGTTTCACTGTTTCTGTTTTTTCGTCATGTGCTTGAAGCAACGTCGCCAGTTTTTCCATCGCATACCGATACCGACTGGCAATCGTGTGCGGCGATTCTTCGGTCACTTCCGCTATTTCCCTGAAGCTCATCCCTTCCCAGATCCTGAGCGTTACCACCTCCGCCTGTGTCGTTGGAAGTTCCTGAATCGCACGATGAACCGCTTCACTTCGTTCCCAATGATCAAATGATATTTCTGTTGGATCGGGTATTGACGGAACTTCACGGAATAGATCCACTCTTTTTTTTTGTTAAAGCTTGTCATACGCTTCATTGCGAACAAGCCTCAGCAAATACGACCAGGGACGAGTTGCCGAGGAAAGCTGCTTCGGTTTACGTGCCAGCCGCAGTAAACTCGACTGCATGACATCTTCCGCCTCTTCGCGAGTTCTGGTGATCGTCATTGAATATCGCAGTAATCTCGCTGCCACCAGATCATACAACGGCCCGAGCGCACACCCTCCCCGACGGGCCATCTCCCTGGCTCGAATTCGCAGCAACTCATCAAATTCCAAAGGAGACATCGAACTCCCAATACAGATGCTTCATTCTGGTCGCCGTGTCCAGAAAACAGGACAGATTGGAAATTTGCACATACAGAAGGGAAATCACATTCAGGCTTCACATCCATGCTCCACATTCGGGCTTATCTGGACGAATCATTCGGCATTTATCCCGTCCGCCAGCCCCTCCAGTGTCGCCCTTTCAGTATCGCATTTGACAACCATCTATGGCAAGTGACTGTTTCTTTATGCGAAATTGTTTACACTTTCCCTGAAATTTTTCATTTTTTTCCTCACACCCCATTTGACGACATCTTGGACAGCGAATGTCGGATTCGAAGAACAAAAACGACACAGAATTCACTCAATCAGATAGTCATTCAGAAATGAAGAAATTGCCGGGGTTGCACAGAAATTTCATCTGGTGGGGGATACAACTGCTGTTGCAACCGCTTTTCGTTGTCTGGTTTCGTTACCGCGCTACCGGTTTTGAAAATCTTCCCCCCCGGGGCGGTGCGCTCCTGTTGATCAATCATCAAAGTTTTCTGGATCCACTACTGGTTGGAATTGGATTAAACCGACCTGTCAGCTATTTGGCACGGGATTCCCTTTTCCGTATTCCGGTTCTCGGTGCGCTGCTTCGCAGCACCTACGTGATGGCGATCAATAGAAAAGCAGCCGGGACAGAAAGCCTGCGACTTTCCATCAATCGGATGAAAGAGGGTTTTCTTGTGGGAATCTTTCCGGAAGGAACTCGCACACCAAATGGCGAATTGGGAAAACTGAAGCCCGGATTTGTCGCGATCGTTCGACGTAGCCAGTCACCGGTCATTCCGGTTGGAATCTGCGGGGCACACCGAGCGATGCCGAAGGGAGCCAGGTTTGTTTATCCGAGAAAGGTCAAGGTTCACTACGGCAAACCACTCGATCCGGAAAAAATCAAAGAACTGACAAAGCGGGGA
>JALTOP010000064.1:0-1332 GCA_027000105.1 Planctomycetaceae bacterium
GTCAGGGCTTTCGTCACCGGCCAACCGACCTCTTTTCTGATTGTGGTTCAACTTATTTGAGCGACAGATTTGAGCGACAAATTCAATGGTTCTACTCTCAATGGTTCCACGAAAACTCCGGAGCATTGAACAGCACCCAGTGCAAATCGTAGACCATTTGGGCTTTATCTTTGGATTGATCTTCCGCCCAAAGCTCCAGAAAGTATTTCCGTTCCTGTTCGGTTGGACGTCTTGTCAAACAGACCAGGTAGCTATTCTCGAGCATTTTTTCGAGAGACTCCGATGTCATTGCAATACGCGGCGGCGAATTGAACGGCCCCGGTTTAGTGGTGTCCCGAGCGAGCTCGCCATTCATTCTCAGCAATGCCTGGGGAACCGTTCCACTTCTTTCGTCCAATTCCTCATCTCCCGCATCACCATATTCGTTGATGAAATCGAATTCACGAATCAGCTTGAAGGTTCTCGTCAGCAGATTCGAATTCTGATCGATTGTCTTGATAGAAGCGGCTTGCAACATCGAGCCGACAACCTGTTCAGGACGCAATCGGATCAATGGAAAAACGGCCCAATGATCGATAGCCTTTCGCAATGTCTCGGGATCCTGTTCCTCATAAGTCGAGTCGAGCCGAAAAGGCTTCGAAGCGGCAACAATTTCAATCAGCCGTTTGAAATCGTATCCGTTCCGGACAAAATCTTCAGCCAGAAGATCGAGCACCGTCGAGTGCGTCAGATCCGTCTCAGGATCGGGCAGGTCATCGACGGGCACATGATAGGGAGCACCTTCCGAATACGCTTTTCCGAACATCAACGCCCAGACGCGATTGGCGGTTGCCCGGGCAAATCGCCGATTCTCCGGATGTGTGCACCAGCGTGCCAGCTTCTCTCTTTCCGTCCCCTCGGCAGGAACCCACTGCTGACCGAATGGAACCGCAGGATCCACTTTGCGTTTCACCAGGGTTTCCCGATCTTCCACTTCATATTTTTTGTGAGGGTCATCCTCGATCCCGAAAGGAGAGAGTTTCACCTGCCCATAAAATGCAGCCAGGCCCTCAAACTCCTCCTGCTTCCAATCGGCAAAGGGATGATCGTGACACTGGGCACAATCCATCCGCTGCCCCAATACGGCTCTTACCGTTCTCCCGGCCAGCTTGTTCGGCGACGGAACATCGTCCATCACCGAATGAGTAATAAAATTGGTTGCAGGTTTTCCCGTCCACAAGCCGCGCTGCGAAATGATTTCACGCACGAATTCATCGTAAGGGCGGTTGTTGCGAAGCTGTTCCGAAATCCAGGCGGTAAAACGATCGCGACGGTAAACCAGGAAAGGCTCCC
>JALTOP010000064.1:1342-1767 GCA_027000105.1 Planctomycetaceae bacterium
CGTTCCGACATAGGAGCGTGCGATCCGCTCTGCGAAATAATCGGCGAAGCGACGATCCTCCAACATTTCCCGACACCAATGCGACAGACGATTCTCCCGCTGATCCGATTCAAACCGCCGAATTTCTTCCAGCGAGGGAATCGTTCCGTGCAGAGCCAAAGACAATCGCCTCAGAACAGTCAATTCTGCGGCAGGAGCAGCCGGCTTTATCTGCTCGTCTTCCCACTGACCGGAAAAAAGCTGATCGAGCCTGGCAACAACCGCCTCCACATCAGATGGCGCGGGCAACGCCGCACCCTTATCGACAGAGACTTCGATATCGGGAAAGGCTGCAGCCGAGACGATCCAGGCAAGCAGCAGCATCACACCAAAAGCAGGAATGTAAGCTAACCGGTTCCTCATTTTCCAAACCCTTTACGCCAGGA
>JALTOP010000065.1 GCA_027000105.1 Planctomycetaceae bacterium
TTGGCCCCAAGGCATACGTTTCAGATTTCCCTGTCATCATCCTGGGTAACTCCCGATCGAGTTCCTTCATCAACTGGTTGAGCTGTGTGATACTCCCTTGCGTAAAAGGGTCCTGATTGAAAATGAAATCGAGCCGGGTGACGTGTTCAGCCAAAGGTTGTTTCTTTCCAACATACTGATCCATGACTCGCCGTCGCATGGTTGTACGTTTCGCCTTTTTGATCAGGCCGGGGCCTTTCATCGATTCTTCCAGGGCGCGTTGTTTCGCGATGCTTTTGGGAGTCATTCCCAGTGGATAGGCGGAACTGAAAATATCTTCGATTCCCAATTCTTTCCGGCGGGAAAAGAGTGAATCACATAACCTCTTGATTAACTGGACCTGCTTTTCGCTCAGAAAGTTCTGCTCTTTGTTGACCAGCAGTATGGTTGAAGGGCCGAGTGTGCCGGCCGGAAAATGTTTTTGAACAGCACGCGTTCCGACGACACTCCGGGCGTCATCAGGTAATTCGGACAGCAATCCGTAGCTTAAAAAGTTGAAGCAATAAATGGCGATCAGGGCAAAAGGCATCATCAGGCCGATGAACCCGAACAGCAATTTTCCCGGGATACCGGAAATGACCAAAGCCAACTTTTTCCAGAGTTTTTCCAGAGGATTGCTTTCAAGAAGCCGGCTGAACAGGCTCGAACGGGATACCCATCCCGGGTTTTCCCCCGGGTTTTCCTGTGCAATTTTGGGCCAGAAAGCCCATTTTCCCATCAGTCTCAGTAAAGTCGGTGTCAACGTCAGCGTGGCGATCAGGGCAATGAAGATTCCGAAGGCGATCCCTGTTCCGGCCTGTTGAAACTTTTTGTAATCGGTGAAAATCATCATGCCGATTCCGACAATTGAAGTTCCCGCACTGGCTGTCAGGGGGGCAACCGTTTTTGCAACGGCGTTGGTGAGTGCTTCGTCGTAGTGCAATCCTGCTTCCAGTTCTTCCCGGTAGCGTGCAATCAGAAACAGGCAGTAATCAACACCGGCGCCATAGGTGACGACAGTGACATAGATATCCATAGATTGAAACACGCCCATCACCTGATGCTCGGCGAGCAGGCTGAGGATCGAGATGACCATCTTCAGCACAAGAATGACCGTCGTTAACGGGATCAGAGCCATGATGGGGGCGCGATAGATGAGAACGAGCATCGTCACGATGAGGAAGACTGTGACGGATTCTGTCGCGTCCGCACTCTTTTCCGCGGCGACGTTCATGTCGCGACCGACAGTTGCCGTGCCGCTCATGGTCAATTCCAGGCCGGGAGGAATGACTCTCCTGAATTCCGGATTTTCGAAAATCAATTTCTCGATTGCCGAGATAATCGCCCCGTTACGGGCATCCAGAAAATCGTTCGGCAGTTCAACCAGAATCAGCGATGCCTTGCCATCTTCACTTTGCAAAAGAGGCCCCAGAAGCGTATCGGTATAGGTGATGACCGCCTTGGCCGCTTCATCGCGATAATCTTCTTCAGTCTTCTGGGCATCCTGTTCAGAAGGATGTTTTTTTCTCTCCAACAAATTATGTTCAACAAGGATGTCTTCCAGTTTGGGCCGTAACTCGTCCTCGATGAACTCCAGGTCACTTTTACGCTTGATCCCTTTTTTCTCGAATTCTTCGGGAGTGGTCAGACCTTTGGATCGCGACGTCCTGCGCACATTGATGACCACCAAAGAACGCAGCAGGTCTTTATCAAAAGCATGCCGAAAAACCTGCTCTGCCTTGAGTGAATCGGCATCAGGTGGGAGGAAATCGAACTCGCCTGGTGAAACGACGTCGTTGAATTCAGGAGCAACGTGGGCAATCCCCAGCGGCCCAATAATCCACAAAAGGAGAAGCGGAATCCACCACCGAACGATGAACGCACTTCCTGATTTTATCACGAATAGAACTCCAATTTCACCAGTATCAGTCCTGAATCCAAAGACCACGACAAAAATCAAAGACGTACGGAAGCACCCAGGTTGTCCGTGAGCAAATGTCCGGCTAACAGACCGACCAAGGCGAACCATAGAGTTTCGGAACCTGAACGAAACTGGTCAAGTCTTGAGAGGGGGACATTCTGAAAATGAGCCCGTTATTATCACTTTCCTCTTGCGAATCTCCCGTTTCCCTTCCCTGTAGTGGCCATAAGAACAGCAGGCGGCTCACTGTGAGAGTCGGCATGACAGGGAAGGGCGTGAAGGAAGGAACCCCCTCTTTTATTGAGTATTATTTCAGGAGACTACGTTCCAGAACCTCTTTTGCCTGATCGAAATAGGGTTCCCATTGTATTTGAGGGCTTCCGGTTTGCAGGCAGTTGCGCACTTTTTGCAACGTATTGAGAGCCATGTGCGGACAACGGTTGCATGCACACGTTTCGCCGGTTGATTCCATCACTCCCGGGACGGGGATGAAGGTGTGTTGAGGGGCGATTTTTTGTAATGGGTAGATCATGGCAGATTCCGTTGCGACAAGAAACGTCGTCGGTTCTGTGACCGATTTCACGTATTGTCGCATTTTTTCGGTTCCACCGATGAAATCCGACACCTCGAGAATGTTCTGGGGACATTCAGGATGGGCAATTACGATCGAATCCGGGTTATTTTTCCTGGCACGCAGTAAGTCCTGCAAGCTGAAGATCTCATGAACCATACAGGCCCCTGGCCATAAAATCATTTCACGGCCGGTGACTTCCATCAAATAGCGCCCAAGATGCTGATCAGGAACGAACAGGATTTCCCGATCAGCCGGAATCCGATCAATTATTTCCTGGGCATTGCCGCTGGTCACGATCCAGTCGCACAGGCTCTTCACCGCTGCGGATGTGTTGATGTAAGCGACGGTAACAAAGTCTCTGCCCTGTTCACGGAGTTCGTCCTGTCGAGCTTTCAATTCAGGAGCCTGACAGCTTTCCGCCAGGGAGCAACCTGCGTGAAGGTCCGGCACAAGAACCGTTTTGTCCGGACTGAGAATTTTGGCGGATTCCCCCATGAAGTGGACACCACAAAAAACGATGGTTGCATCCTCGATCGAAGCTGCATCGCGGGCCAGTTTCAAGCTGTCTCCTGTGTAGTCCGCAATGTCCTGAATCTCGCCATCCACATAAAAGTGAGCCAGAATTTTTGCTCCTCGTTCTGATTTCAAGTTCTCGATTTCTTCAATCAGATCGAGTGGGTCTTCGTAAACGTCAGTTTCCTGTTGGGCGAATGGGCTTCCCATCGCAAACCTCTTTTCATCTCTTAACTGCAAAAGTGGCAGATTGATTGGTGTGAGCTATTGGTTTGGCTTTTGTCAACTTGATATTTAATTGAAAGTTATCAGTAAAAGGAGCACGCAGGCATCAGCCAGGAACAATGCCCGGGCAATTCCCCTGTACGAGTTTGAAGAGACGCCCTCCTCCTTACCGCTGTGATAACTTTTCAATGTTTGAAGCAATCGTACAAGTCTGGGGTCTCTTGAGAAATCAAAAACCGGATTTTTTGCGTCAATGGCATGAAATTCAGCAGGAACCTGTTTGGCCAGTTCTTCCGGAGAGGCATCGAAATCGATCACGACGTATTTTTTTACCAAGTTGTAATCAAGCGAATCTTCGTACCACTTGCCTTCGATTGGGACCGATTCGAGATCCTCCCAACTTCGCGGCCAGGCTCCATGATGTAATTTGACATAATCTTCTGTTACTGAAAACATCACCCGCACCGCATAATTTTGGGCATCTACCCCATTGTGCCAGCGGTATAAGGAGATCGCCACGCTGACAACAACAGCCATAAACAGGGAGATTGTCAATATCACCTTTCGGCGGAAATTCGTCCGCTCGTCGGGACCAGGGCCAATTGGTGGCATGGCAATATTTTTCTATTCAGCTGATTCTACTTCAACTCGTGTCTTCTGTCGGAACCTTGCATTCATGAAAGGGCTGCACATGAATATATTGTGACTGATCGCAACCGGCAAGGAATGTTGAAGTCCCTTTCATTAAAGTTTCTGATTGAATCTGTCACGCATCACTCTGCTTTGAGTGAGTGCTCATTGAAAGCGAAGAGGCAAACGTGTACTTCACCTTGCGAAAAAGGCGTGTATAGGAGTGATGGCATGAATGCGGGGCCTGCGTCACTTGCGTGGCTTGCGATGCCTGTTTGTTTTACGGGCTCCAGGGGCTAAGCGGTAATGTAAATATATGGACAGATATCCACTTTTATGGAGACTGCTCTAGGTACATCCATGGATATTTGATAGTTTGTATTAGCATATCTTTTGAAAAGGTCGATATTACCAGGTGGTACACTGGTTACCAACGGATTAATCGGATGCGCGTTCGGGCAAGATTCGTTGAGTGATGTCGGCTTCTGTTATATCTCGGTTTCAGATACATATCATTTCAGCCCATTGTTCTTGAGCAGGGTGAACTTTCGGGAGATCATCTCAACGATTGGAATGCGTATGTGTCTTGATGCGACTACTGTTGAGTGCTCTCTGATGGCTGGATTTACTCCGGATTTAGTGAAGTAATAGAAACATAACTTTGTTGTGCTGGTCAAAAACAGACCAGCTTATTACGGGTTACCAATTTTGAGACCCGTGAACTGTCCTTGTAACGTGGCTTTGCTTAATTGGCTCCTTGATACCAGATAGCCACGTTTTCGGGAGAACTGATCGGTCCGCAGTTGACAGATACTGCCCCTGATCGAGTCAACCGTTCTCCCCATGTTTAGGCGGGATGCCTCTGGATTACGAATCCAGATAACAGGAAGGAGCCGAAATCATGGAGCATGATGCTCGTTATCGGCTGTTGTTGCATGCGATGGGACAACAGTTTATTTGCCTTGCTGCCTTGTTATCGCTTTCCGGGCATATAACAGCTGATGAACCGGTTCGCGGATTCGATTATCGCAGTCAGAGACTGATTAACCAGACACTGTTACGCGACTCCCGGCAACGAGATTGGCTCTCCCGGTATGAACAGCTGCTCGTCTCCGGAGATGATGAGAAAATTCTCGAATTGGTGATTCTTTATCAGCAGATTCTTGACCAGGAAAAAGATTCTTTTGTCTGGACAGATTCGGGCGAATTGATCTCCGTCAAAACAAGAGCCCAGCAACTCTTTGAAGTCCATCCGCAAGTCTGGGACGTCTATTGCAAGCTGTTTGCCGGTAAGGCAAAACGGCTGTTTGATCCTGACAGAAAAGAAACCTGGAAGGAGACGGCACAGCGATATTTCTACACACCTGCTGGACTGTCGGCACAAAAACGACTGGCGGCAAAAGCATGGGACGAGGGGCGTTTTGAAGAAGCCGCATCACGCTTGCTGAAGATCATCAAATCGCCGAGGTACCGCAGTCAAACAGTCAGGAAACAGTTGGAACAGGCCTATTTGGCCGCTTCACTTGCGCACAATAAAACGGCTCAAAAAGAAATAAACAGATTCATTCTTGAATCCGGTCTTTTCAGGGCCGACCTGGTTGACGAATTGTCTCTCGTTTCGCAAAAACTTGTCGATCATCTTGAACGCCAACAGGTCACTCCCCGACGAAACTGGAAACAGCCGAGGCAAACCGTCAGGACGAACCAGTTCGCTGATGATACACCTCCCATGCTTGAGCCAGAATGGCTTTATGCGAAAGCGGCGATGCGCACAGGTGAGGCTCTCGCTGATCGGCCAAACGCAATAAGATCATCATTGCAAAAATGGTCTTCCTTGCAACGGGAACATCTTTTTCCCGAAATTGCATCCCAGTTCGCCGTCGTCGTAAATGACCTGCTACTCTTTCGTGATTTCGATTCAATTCGAGCGATTCGTATTCCTCGCTCCGGTGAGCAGGCAGACGCAGAAACCCTCTGGAAATTCGAAAGTCCCTGTCCAATTTCAACAGCTTTGGAAACGGGTGTTGACCCCTACACCGGAATCAACAGCAATCACCCCAGTATCGAAAGGCTCCACCTCGGCAATTCTGTTTTGGGGGCTTTGACGGCGAACGATGAAACAGTTTTCCTGATCGACTCCGTGCAAAGAGTCCGACAGGTAAATGAAATCCAGATGGCTTCATTGGAATCGCGAGTTGGCCCCAACGGCCGAGAAGAGGAGCAATTTTACGACGAATATCTGACCAATCGACTTGCTGCCCTCTCTTTGCAGAACGATTCCGATACTCCCCTCGTGCGTTGGACGATTGACCGTTCCGGTTGGCGTGTGGGAGAAAACGGAACCGGACGGGATCACCTTCTTTCGGGGCATTATTTTCTGGGGCCACCAACGCTCTCCTCTCATCGGGCTTACGTCATCAGCGAGCGTCATAGCCTTGTTTCCCTGACAGCTCTGGATCCCACAAGCGGTAAGGTTTTGTGGTCACAGCCGATCAGCTATGCAGACAGGCCTCTGGAGTATGATATCTCCCGGGCAACACGTGCAACCATTCCTGTTTGTGCCGATGGAACAATAATTTGCGATAATGGCAATGGTAACTTAATCGCGATGGATTCTGTCAGCGGCCATCTCCGTTGGCTCTATTCCTATGCAGACGAAGATAGTCGTCAGGATTCCGGACGCTGGACCTACACTCAATCGACAAGATACTCCCATGCGGGTGTCATGAACACGCCCGTTTCAGTGGATGGACGGGTCATCGTGTTACCTGATCGTTCCAGAAGAATCCAATGCTGTGATATTGAAACCGGCAGGTTACTCTGGAGTTGTTTGCGCGAAGATGCGCAATACATTGCCGCGGTGACCGTTGGACATAACCGTCGAGATGGGAGCAAGAATCTTCTGCTTTGTGTTGCCACGCGATCCTGCCGGGCGTTGGATCCCGAAAATGGAGAGGAAATCTGGAAAACGGATACCGGTATCATCTCCGGTCATGGGGTTCAGGTTGGAGATGTCTTTCTGCTCCCGGTAGATTCCGAAGAACTGTTACCGAACTCGAATCTGGTAGTCACGAACTCGGGGATCCTCAGGGGAAGAATTGAGGTGATCAATCTGGCGAACGGAAAATTGGTCAGAAATGCCCTGCCTCTCAAGCCTGTTGCCGATAGTGGTTTTGAGGACAGGTCAGGGCAAAGGGAAAATAGGTCAGAGAGAAAATTTTCCTACCCGCTCGGGAATCTGGTTGTTTGCCAGGATCGAATTATATCGGTAGGGATCGGCCAGGTTGTCAGTTTTCAGCAAGCTGGTTCCGTTTCCCGCCAGTTGGGTGGTCAGGGCGGGGTGTTGCCGGAACGACAGATTCAACAGTTGGTCCAAGCGGAAATTATTCTCGGGAATGAAAAAGAGGCGCTCGAACGAATCAGGGATGCAGCGAAGCTTCCGGCTTCATCCCCAACAGAACGTAGTCGGACACGGGATATTTTCAGAGAGATTCTCTATCGACAGTTGGACAACGGCGATCAGGTAGACA
>JALTOP010000066.1 GCA_027000105.1 Planctomycetaceae bacterium
GGATGGTCGGAAGATCTTCAAATTCCGTCTGGCCGTCGCTGTAGATGCCTTCAATCGCGTTTTGAGCGGTGAGAGAATCGAGAAACGATAACTGGAACACCTCCAGTTCCCGGGGTTTCCTGTTCATCATCCGTTCAAACGACTCCTTCACCTTTTCATGACCTGCTTTTGTCGTGGTCACTACCACATACCTGGAACGTGGTTCGTGATGCACTTTCGCCGCTTTGTCTTCCGTGCGGAGCACTCCCTGGATCATGCTGACAAAAGCTTCTCCATTGGAAGGGTCATCGATTTTGTAGAGATCAACCGTCCGCTCTTCTCCCTTTTGCTCCTGAGGATCCATCTCTGCCAGAAGCGACCTGATCGTCTTGTGCTGGGCAGGCCTGGCAACTGCCACCAATGTCTGATTGACCGAATCAAACGAAAGGCGGACCTCATCGGTTCGGACGAACAGATCATCCAGAACCTCGAGAACCGTTTCGCCATCCGCGTTGTTCAGGTGATAGGTTTGGGCGGTCAATCCGTTTTCTCCTTCCAACAACCCGGTCATTTCCCCGACCACCTTGGCAATCACTTCATGCTGTTCCGGCGTGGCAGTAGCGATGAGAACCGTCGCCCCCCGATCGGTAACAAGTGTGGCATCGGGAAACATCGCCTGCAGGGCTTCCTGGGCTTCATCAGCTTCTCCCCGAGCGAGTCGGTACGATTTGGTGACGAACCCCTTTTCTTTCAGGTACGAAGTCGTAATCCGTTCAATCAGTTTCCCAATCTGCTTCTGTTCTTCCGGAGGAGCACTGACCAGCAGGTTGGTTCCTCTTCTGGGGGCGGAAATTCTGACCTTTTCGGAAACCAGCGGCTCCAGAGCATCCTGCACCGTCGTTCCTTCCAACGGGGCAACGCGATAGACTTCCAACTCCATCGCCTGTTTTTCGACAGCTTCGGTGTCGTACTGCGCAATCAGTTCCTTAATCGTTTCATGCTGTTTCTTTTTGGCGACGACAATCAGCTTTCCGGTTTGATCGTTCGCTGCCACTTCGATGCGATTCAACCGCCCGTAATACAGGTTTTTCAATATTCCCTGCAGGTTGCTCCCCCGGACATGCTTTGTTTCATATACAACCGGATACGGCTTTTCACCCTCCGTTCCCGTTTCCTGAATCTGTTTCGTGATCTTCTCGATTGTCGCATGCTGCTCGGCTGTGGCAGTGGCCATGAGAATTTTTCGATCCCGATCGACAACAATCGTGGCATCGGGAGACAACGCCGTCAACACTTCCTGGGCCTCGTCCGCATTCGGGGCACCAACATAATAGGTTTTGGTTGTCAGACCGTTTTTTTTCCCGAGTCCTTCGAGAATCTGGTCAATCATTCCCTTGATGGTCTTCTGCTTTTCTGCCGGGGCGCGAACAAAAAGTTGACGTCCTGCCGCATCGACTGTCAGTTGGACATCATTTTCCATCAAGGGTTGAAGAACCTGATAGACGGCACTCGGAGTCACACCTTCAATCGGGTAAACAGCAAGAGTTTTGGGCTTGTAGATTTTTTTATTGGCCTGTAACTGTGCCAGAACTTTCTTCAGCTTTTCATGATCCTTGGGCGTAGCGACAACCGCAATCTGATCCTTATTCGCAGCCGGGCTGATACGAACCGTGGGAACGGCATTCGAGAGGACTGTTGTGGCTCCCGATCCCAGATCACGAATTGAATAGATGACCAGTGTTCTTTCTTCCGCAAACGGTTTTTCCTCGGCCAACTGTTT
>JALTOP010000067.1 GCA_027000105.1 Planctomycetaceae bacterium
GGGTGCTCGATACAATCTCGCAACTACAGGGATTCGATTTGCCTGCTGTTTGCTGGGAACGGGATATTTTTCCCTATCGTATCAAGAATTACTCGTCAAATTTGCTGGATGAACTCTGTTTGAGTGGCGATGTCGGGTGGGGAAGACTGTATCCGCAGCCGAAAGCGGAAGGTAAGGGGCGCGCAATGAAGGCGATATCCCGAAATTCGCTGATCGGTCTGTTTTGCAGGGAAGATACGGACTGGCTGCTTCCGGAAGGGACGAGACTCGATGCGATGCAACTGGGGGGTGCGGCTGCGGATGTGCTCGAAATTTTGGAACGACGCGGAGCCATGTTCGCGACCGATTTGCAACAGGCGAGCGGACTGCTGCCGACACAATTTCCGGATGCCTTGGGTGAATTGATCGCCCGTGGCTGGATCACTTCCGATGGTTTTGCGGGATTACGCCGATTGATGCAGCCAGGCGGCTCGGCTTCTGTTCGACAGCGAGGAATCGCTCGCGTTCCGGGGCAGAGAAAAATATCCGGACAGGCGGGCCGCTGGTCGATCTGGAGAAAGCCAGTCAACTCAGACGGTGACGTCAACCAAAATCAGGTGGCTTCAGAACAGAACCGTATCGAACACTGGGCGTGGCAGTTGCTGAACCGTTGGGGTGTTGTCTTTCGCGATTTAATTGACCGGGAACAGGGGACACCGCGCTGGTACGAATTGGCTCGATTCTATCGCCGACTCGAAGCCCGGGGAGAAATTCGGGGTGGGCGATTTATCAAGGGAGTGGCTGGCGAACAGTTTGCCATTTCTGATGCGATCGCCCAACTTCGAAAACTTCGCAGCAATCCGGCCAGTATTGAAGCGGGAAAAATTGAACTGCTTGTTCTTCGGGCAGTCGATCCATTGAACATGGTCGGCATCCTGGACAATTTACCTCGTGTTCCCGCGACCGCGAATAACCGTGTCATTTACTGGAACGGCGAAGCGGTTGCAGCAATTCAGAAAAAAGAGTTCCAGTTGCTCAAGACACTCACCACAGAAGAATGCCTGATTCTTGCTCGCAAACTGAAAATGTCTCCCGAGGAAATATCGATCGCCAGAAAGAAGTACCTGGCGCGAAACTGCCCCTGCGAATCTCCAGCCGAATCGCATTCGCCAGTTGCGAAGATCGGGGGGGCAAAGATCGGTTAGGTATCGAGCATGTCATTTTTCGGGAGGCAGCAGGGCACCGATTTTGTTCAGATGCCGCTGCCAGGTCGTTGCTCCCTGTTCGCGGGTTTTCAGTGAGGAAAGAGGGCGGTACCCCAGTTTTTTGCCTGTGAGATGACTAATCCAGTAAATGGCAAGTTCACGAACAGCGGCCTGGTCATGTTTGAGCCAAGTGACCAATTGTTGGGAAATATCAGGGTCTCGGGCATCCTGATCATCAAATCCCCAAAGCAGTTTGTAGATGATCGAACTTGTCTGCTCATCAACAGTTTGATCCAGCAGATTCCGTAAGATATCCCGGTTTTTGGGCGACTGCGGCAACCATTCCCTCAAACCGTTTATCGCGGCTGTGCGAGATTCTTCATGGGGAGAATACACCAGAATGTTAACCAGAGATTCATATCGCTCTCCCAGTGAGAGTGCCTGTGCAGCGATCTGGGCAATGTACGGGTTGGGATCATTGGCGACGCCTTCCAGATCAAGCCAGAGATTGACAGAGCCATCAATTTTCTTGAGGAAGTCTTTCTGGTCCCGACTCTTGAAAGGAGAGAGAACAACTTCGGAATGAATGGCCCAATCTGGAACAGGCAGAGAAGCTGGCAATTCCTTTGCGTCCGGTTTTTCAGCAGCCTCATCCCGGGGAGCATGGTAGGGAAACAACTGTTTTGCCTGTTTGATTTCTTCCCACTCACCTCCGGAACGCGACAACCGAACGGCCGGCCCTATAACCCAAACCGTTGCGACGAGCGGAGCCGGTTCGGGCAACTTTTCAAAATGTGTCGGTTTTTGGGGAGATACCTCAACCGCGATACTTCCCGGTTCGCGAGGAAGTTCCACATACCAGGGGACGCCATGCACGAGGATTCGCACTCTTTTGGGGGCCTGATCGGCATTATCCGGTTGGAAGGAAAAAATAATCCGTCCTCGAGCAAGATCAATTCCAAAACAGGAACGCTCATCCGCGCCGAGAAGCTCAAGGGCAGTGTTTCCCAACACCCTTAAATTACCTTTGCCGTTTCCTATGGAAAATTCAGCTTCCATGTCTTGCAAACAGAAAAGTCGATCTCCCGGTTCAACTTCCGTCATTTCCTTGACCATCACCGCATTACTCTGACTGGCGGCTTGCCTGATAAGGTGTTGGTCTTTTGAGACATAGACAATCGAGGGAGTAAAGCAGACGGGCTGCTTCGGTTCGGCGGGAACCGGGTTGATATCCTTGGCGTTTACCTGTTTGCTTTTCGATTCCATTTCCCCATTACCGTTCTGCTTGAGCATCGCGATTTCTTCAGCAGATTTTTCTTTCGGGGCGTTTTCGAGTGGTGGTTGGAATTTATCAGCTTGATCCAGTGAAATTTTCGGTAGTTCAGTCGGTGTGGGATCAATCGATTTCTTCGCGGTATTTTCCGGAGATTTGGTTACAACCAGCGTGCCCTGTCCGGTTTGTTGATCCGCTTTTGTCAAGTTGTTCGTCTCGGAAGAGTCGTCTCGATCTGCTTTTGAATTTGGTGGATTTGTCGTTGAATCTGGTAACGGCTCTGTCTTTTTTTCAATAGCGACTGCTTTAGCAGATGGCTTTTGGTCGTTTTGGGCTACCTGTTGGACATTTGGAGCATTTCCGGGACGCAGGGATTCATCCGTTGCAATGCTGTAAATCCAGGCAATAACAAGCAGGGCGATTGCGGCAATCAGGCCTTTATTCTTCCAGTGGGAATCTCGCTGAGGGAGTTCAAAAGTAACTGGCACCGTCGATTCCGGGCCACTTTCCCTATCTGGCAGGTTGCTCACAGGAATTTCAACTGCAGAAAGGGGAATCGGTTTACCGGCAGGTGGTTCGCTGTAATCCGGTTCGCCATAATCAGAGTTGTAACCGACGGAATTGGCAATCTGTTCCAGTTTCTCTCTGGTGGAAGGGGGAACATCATCTTTTCCACCAAGGACGAGGGTCAGAATTTCATGGCAGGCTGCAACTTCAGCGAGTTGCTCATCTGAATCGAGGCATTTTTGTTCAAACTGTCGAATTTGCTCAGGGGACATCAGGTTGTCCAGGTATTCTGCGACATCGTTGGCGTCCTTTCCTTCTGTTTCCTCCAGGAGATCGGGAACGGACAATCGGCGTTTACGAACGACTTCGCCAATTCGATCCATTAATTTCTCGGCAGCCGGATCCTCCTTCAGTAATCTGCTCACCTCGGCTGCGTCAGCAGGGGGGAGGATGTCGTCCATATACGCCAGGATAAATCTCAGATTGATCTTCATTGTCAATTTCCGATAATTGTTCTGTTAATCACACTCGAAGGCTACGGGATCCTTCGGTCGCAAAATTTTGTGAATAAAATGCCGAAATAAATGCCTGTGGTCTCCATATTTGTCCACCGACAGGCTGGAAAAATCGGGCTTCCTATGGTTACAGTGGAGCAAACGAATTTATTTCGTACAGGAAAGTCTTGGATTTTCCCAAAAATGTAGAAATTTCCGATACCAGCGGGCAGATTGCTGCACGTACTGCCGACGTAGGGCAGTTTCAATTGTTTTGAGGATCATTTTTCGATGAGAAAATCCCCAGTTTCAATGTTTGGAAATCATGTTTCAGCACTGGTCATGTTGCTTGGCCTGTTCACCACTGGTTTGTCTGATCGGGCGATCGCTCAGGAGCGGCCTGTCATTCCGCCAACAAACAAAAACGATCATCCCAAAGACAAGGCTCTTGACCCTGAAGAATCGATAAAGAAATTCACCATTGCGGAGGATCTTCGGCTTGAACAACTTCTGACAGAGCCACTGATCGCCCAGCCGTTGCAAATCAGTTTTGATACACGGGGACGAATGTGGTTGGTGGAATATCGCCAATATCCTCATCCTGCCGGCTTGAAAGTCAAAAGCCACGATGTATTCTGGCGAGCCGTTTACGATAAAGTGCCGCCCGCTCCGCCCAATCATGTGCGTGGGAAAGATCAGATATCGATTCACGAAGATACCGATGGTGATGGTGTTTTCGATAAACACAAAATTTTTGTTGATGGTTTGAATATCGCCACCGCTTGCGCGGTCGGTGGGGGTGGTGTCTGGGTGCTCAATGCGCCATATCTCCTGTTCTATCCCGATGCGGACCAGGATGATGTCCCAGATGGAGACCCGGAAGTCCATCTGGCCGGTTTCGGAATGCAGGATACCCATTCGGTCGTCAACAGCTTGAGATTCGGGCCGGATGGCTGGTTGTACGCGGCTCAGGGAAGCACGGTCAATGGAGATGTCATTCGCCCCGGAATCGACAAAAAACCGCACAAATCGCTCGGACAGAATATCTGGCGGTATCATCCGAAAAAGAAAATCTACGAAATCTTCGCCGAAGGAGGCGGGAACGCTTTCTGTGTCGAAATCGATCGGCAAGGACGCATCTATTCCGGGCATAACGGAGGAAACACGCGCGGTTTTCACTACGTGCAGGGAGGATATTACCGGAAAGGCTTTTCTAAACATGGACCGCTTTCCAATCCATTCGCCTTCGGCTTTTTTGATTCCATGCAACACAACAAGGCCGAGCGTTTCACACACAGCGTGATGCTTTACGAAGCCGATCTTCTGCCCGAAAGGTATCACAACAAACTCTTCGGCGTGGAACCACTTCAGGGGCGAATTGTCTATGCCGATTTCGAACCGCGCGGTTCCACATTCAAAACAAAAGATATCGGTTTTCCCGTTACCAGTACCGATTCCTGGTTCAGGCCGGTCGATATCAAACTTGGCCCCGAAGGCGCGATTTATATTGCAGATTGGTACGACGGTCGTGTGGCCCATCTTTACACGATGGAAGAGCAGGTTGACGCCACCCGAGGCCGTGTTTATCGACTGGTTCCGAAAAACTCAAAGCCCCTCCCGTTACCCAACTTGCAGAAAATGAGCCTGCAGGAGTTGATTGCATCCCTTTCTTCCAGCAACCGCACGGTACAACAACTTGCGATGCGCACGCTTGTCGATCGCGAAGGACACAAGGCGTTATCGCGAATCGAACAGGAATTGAAAAAACCGGATCATTCGACAGCGCTACAACTGCTTCTGGTTCGCTATCAGATTAAAGAATGGACTGATCAGGAATTATCGACGTTTTGGCAGCATCGCAATCCGTTTGTCCGTGGTTGGAGCATCAGGCTTGCATGCGACGATCACGAGTTGTCTGAAGATCTTTCAAAACAACTGGTGGAGATTGCGAAAGATGAACCAAACCTGTTTGTCCGCAGCCAGATCGCCAGTTCAGCCAGACGTATCGAACCAACCTGGAACCTGGCTGTCACGACGGCTTTGATGCAGCGGGAATCAGACGGAAAGGATCCGCATCTACCACTTTTGTACTGGTGGAATATCGAGTCGGTTGCCTCTCACGAGCCGGCTTTACTGGTCAAATGGTTTGAATCGGTACCTGTTGAAAAGACGCCGCTGTTCGCCACGGTTATTGCAGAACGCCTGATGAGAAGACTGGTTGCTTCGTCCAACCCTGTGCATTGGAAAATCGGGACACAACTTCTCAAGCACCCCAAAAGCAAACAGTTTGCCGCTCAGTTTATCAAGGGATACGAGTTGGGAGTGGAAAATCAGTCACTCGCCAAACTGCCGGATGAATTACTGACCGCCGTCGATCAGATTGGTGAACTTCCTTTACCACTACAGCTTCGTTTGGGGAAACCGGATGCTGTCAGGAAGGCGGTTCAGGTGTTGACGAGGCCGTCCAGCTCTCCCGGAAAGCTGTTGCCCGTGATACGGGTGGCTGCTGAATTATCCGATTCTGCCCTTGCGAGCGCGGTTTTGAAAGCGGCGAAAAAGACGAAAGATGCCGAGGTTCGCGTTGCCGCCTGGTTGGCGATGCAGGGAACACTGGGTGACCACATTTCTCTGACTGCTCAGGACCTGCCCCAAAACTGGGATGAATTATCGGACCGGGAACGATCTGCGATCTGCCTGACATTCGCCTCGCGGAAAAAGTGGGCCAGGGAACTGGTCAAGGTCTGCCGGGAAGGAACACTTGATCCCCAGGCGGTCCCTCAGGACGCGATTTTGAAGATGACTTTCTTGAAGGATGACGATTTGCATCGGCAGATTAAACAGTTGTGGGGGGCTCTTGACGGAGCAGCGACGGAAGAAATGATCAGGACTGTTGAAAGACTGACCAAAGTTCTCGATGAAAAAGATGGCGACCCCTATCCGGGGAAAAAACTGTTCAATCAGCGTTGTGCGAAATGTCACGAATTGTTCAACGAAGGGGAATATGTTGGTCCCAGCCTCACTTCCTACCAGCGAAGTGACCGTCGCCAACTGCTTCTGCAAATTGTCAACCCCGGTCTGGAAATCCGGGAAGGGTTTGAACTGAATGTTGTTATCACTGCCGATGGTCGGGTCTTGACTGGCTTTATTACGTTTCAGGATGACAACTTTCTGGTTATCCGGGGGTCAGAGGGAGAGGATGTCCGCATCGCAAAAGAGGACATTGAGGAAATCGTACCTCAACGCAAATCACTTATGCCCGAAGGAATACTGAAAGGCCTCAGTGACCAGCAGATCGCCGATCTGTTCGCGTATTTGCAAAGCGGGCAACCGTTGAACAGGTAAATCTTTTTTTCTGTTTCACCACGCGGGTTAACCCCGTGAGTTATCCCTGCGAGAACATGGAAATGACGAGGTTTCGCGTCGTGCTGATCGGTATCGTGCTGGCAGTGGTGGTTCTTTATGGATTGATTCTTGTCGCCAACTACAGTTCCAGACCGGCCAGAATTGGTGTTGTCGATGGCAAGTTGACACCGTGCCCCGATTCGCCCAATTGTGTCAGTACCCGGTCAACTCAATCTGAAAAATGGATGCCTCCTCTGGAAATGACAGGCAGTACCGAACAGGCGGCGGAGAAACTGAAAGCTGTTTTGGAATCGATGCCTGGAACCCGGTTGGTGACACAATCTGAGAATTATCTGCACTTCGAAGTTCGCAGCCCCCTGATGCGATTTGTCGACGATGTCGAATTTTTGATCAACCCACACCAGAAGCAAATCGATTTTCGCTCTGCTTCCCGGATTGGGTATTCCGATCTGGGGGCCAACCGAACACGCATGGAGAAAATATCCCGAAAGTTTCAGCACTCTCCCTGATCCCGGGCTGACTGTTTCAGATCGGATCGCACTTTTTATCGACCAGTTCAACCCGATTGTGAA
>JALTOP010000068.1 GCA_027000105.1 Planctomycetaceae bacterium
GGGGGTTAATTTGATTTGCCAGTACGACAGGGCAGAAAAGTACGGTGCCTTGTAACACATCGAGTGTGGAACATTCAAGGTGCGTCTCGGCGCCCCCCACGACTGTGAATTGCAATAGATATTGTCAACGTGCCGTTCCGTGTCGCTTTGCACAACGCAACCGATCGGAACTTAATTGCTGCGGCCAAAGAACTTCCTTTGAATTTCCAGTGAAGCGGGAGGTGTCGCCTTGCAGACGAAGTAACCGACTGCCGCCGAAACAACCAGGCCCCACAAAAACGGGTCTTGCGAAAGAAGCAGGTACGGCTTGGCCGCCTGGTGAATATAGACTCCCGCTGCGTACAGGCTCAGGTAGGAAAAGAACCCGGCAAGCATCGAAGCAATCGCGGCGGTATTATTGAAGCGAGGCCAGTACATCGCATAAAAAATGGGAATCAGAAAGGCGGAAGAAAGCCCGCCTCCGGTAAAGACGATCAATATCTGCAAAAATTTCGGCGAGTTCACCGCGGCCAGCATGACGATCACCCCAATGGCTACCGTGCAGAAGTAGCTGAGACGCTTGACCGTTTTTTCACTGACATGCGGGTTGATGCCGCGCTGATAGATATCCCGCACCAACGAGGAGGAAATCATCAGCATGAAGCTGTCAACAGTTGACATCGCCGCTGCAAAGGGGGCCGCCATCAACAGCCCTCCCAACCAGGGGATTCCCGCAGTTGATGCCAGGTGCATCGACAACAACGGCATGATGCGATCCGGTGTTTGATCCAATCCTGGAATCAACACACGGGAACAGCAGAAAATAAGGACGAGCGAAATGTAAATCACGCCGAAGTAGATCACCAACAGCGCCAAAGCGCGTTTCAATGTTTTGATGCTGTCAAAAGCCATCAGTCGAACCATACTCCCCGGCTGGCCGGCTCCACCGATCGCCCAGTACATGAAAAACGAAATCGCCAACGCGATCGGCAAAAACCCGTTGACATCGTTGAAGTTGGGCCCCGGTGCTGAGACATAAACTCCCGTTTTCCCCGCTCCATACTGGTACGGTTTTTCATCGGTGAGTTTGATCCCGACGTTCTCCGGAACGAGAACGGCTTCCTTTTTCTGTTTCCATGACTGAAACAGATTCCGTTCGTATGGACTGAGAATCTCAACACATTTGACCGCCTGAGATTTACTTTTCTTTTCAGGGATGCGGGCAATTTCATTGATGCGAAACAGACGGGAGCGTTTCCCCGGTGAACCGTCCAGTTCGAACCAGCTCTCACTCGGTATTTGAATTGGCCCGGCTGGACTTTTATCGGTTCGGCTGAATTCCACTTCGCAAAGAACGGGGGGAGTCATCTTCGCCAGGGCGTCTGTCGCTTTGGGAAGGCCGCCCACCTGCTGGAGAACAAGTGCCAGCATGATGATCACTCCGGTAAACATCACAAGGCCCTGTAAAACGTCCGTCCAGACAACGGCGCGAAATCCGCCCAACGAGGTGTAGGCGATGACCATTAGTGAAAAGGAAAGCAGGCCCAGAAGATCACCGGGATCTGCCTGATCGAGATACGGGATTGTTGAAGTAACCGAACCCAACAGAAAGGCGGTTTGATGCCAGAGAGGGACATCGGCCATCAACGATTGCAAAATGATGCTGGCGATTTTGAATTGCGGCACCAGATAGAATGTCAGCAGAAAGACGATCAGGGCGGTTGCCACCACGGCGACCGAGCCATGCCCAAAACGTGAATACATCAA
>JALTOP010000069.1:0-2535 GCA_027000105.1 Planctomycetaceae bacterium
GTCGATTTCCACCCGCTGGGCGCGATAGACATTTTGAATCTCGTGCAACAGATATTGATGCACGGCTTCTTCGCCCGAAACTCTCAGAATATCGTGCGGGACAAGCGGGCCACGCACAAGTGCATCCCCGGCTTTAACAACGTCACCAGTATGCACCAGCAACGCCTTGCCGTGAGGAATAACATGTTCCACTTCGGTACCATCGGCAGCGCGAACGACGAGGATTCGTTTCCCCCGTTTTTTCTCGGTGAGAAGTTCCACTTCCCCGCCGATCTCTGCCAATACCGCCGGGTCTTTCGGTTTACGGGCTTCAAACAGTTCGGTCACGCGAGGCAATCCCCCGGTGATGTCCTGCGTCCCGGATGATTCACGAGGCAGCTTGGCAAGAATTGCTCCGGCGTTGATTTCCTCGCCATCCTCGAATTCGATCGTCGCCCGTTCCGGAAGATAATAGAAATCGAGAATCTTGCCTGTCCCGTCTTCCAGGATAATCTGCGGATGATATTCCCCCTTATGTTCAATAATTGTCTTTCGAACGTTCCCGCTGGCATCTTTTTCGGAAACGACAGTCCGGCCTTCAATGATGTCGTCCAGCCGAATCCGACCACCAACTTCCGCAAGAATAGGCACAGCGTGAGGATCCCATTGACAGATCACCGTATTCGGTTCAACTTTCTGACCGTCTTCGACCATCAGGATCGCGCCGTTAGGAATACGGTACGATTCGATTTCCCGGTGCTTTTCGTCCATGATAACCGCTTCGCCGTTGCGGGTAAGAACGACATTCTGCCCATCGCTGTTGACAACAGAACGGATACGCGCATAGCGAACAATACCGCCCTTTCGGCACTTCAGCTCGGATTCTTCCATTTCCGTTTGAGCCACGCCACCGATGTGGAAAGTACGCATTGTCAATTGTGTACCCGGCTCACCAATACTCTGTGCAGCGATGATCCCGGTCGCCAATCCCTCCTCAACCTGCGAACCTGAGGAAAGATCCATACCGTAGCACTTCTTGCACATGCCAAGTTCCGCTTCGCAGGTCATCGGACTACGCACCTGGATTTTTTCCAGGCCGAGTTCTTCAATTTTTTGGGCCTTTTCATGTGTGATCAGTTCACTATCTTTGACGATCACCTCGTCAGTAATCGGGTTGACAATGCTTGCCCGACTGACGCGGCCACGAATCGATTCCGCCAGGCTGACTTCAACGTGTTCACCACGATAGACCGTCCCCATGGTGATCCCCTGGGTGGTTCCACAGTCATCCATGGTAATGACAACGTTCTGGCAGACATCCGCCAGTTTTCGGGTCAAATACCCGCTGTCAGCCGTTTTCAACGCAGTATCTGCCAGACCTTTACGGGCACCGTGTGTCGAACTGAAATACTCCAGAACCGTCAAACCATCCTTGAAGCTCGCCTTAATGGGAGTTTCGATAATCTCACCGCTCGGCTTGGCCATCAGACCACGCATCCCGGCCAACTGACGTATCTGCTCGACACCACCACGGGCACCGGAATCGGACATCAGGAAAATCGGGTTGATGTAGTCCCCGTTTTCCCGGACATCATTTTCCATCTCGACCATCATCTCGGCCGTAATCTTCTCCCTCACTTTCGACCAGATGTCGAGCACCTTGTTGTAACGTTCCTGATTGGTGATGATCCCGCGATTGTACAGCTTCTGCTGCTTGATCACCGTATTTTCCGCTTCAGTAATGATCTTTTCCTTGCTTGGCGGTGTCCGCAGGTCACTCGTACCAAAGGAAAGTCCACTTTTGGTCGATTGCTTGAAGCCGACTTCTTTCATTCGATCAAGCAATTCAATTGTTTCGCGGCGTCCCAGAGACTGATAGCAATCTGAAATCACGCCGGAAAGGTCACGACTTTTCATTGTCTGGTTATAGAACGGCATCCCTTTGGCGACAATTTCTTCATTGAAGAGAATCCGTCCAACCGTCGTTTCGAGAATCCCTCCCGATTTGAAGTTCTCTGCCCCTTCACCTTTAACCTGCCGTCCCTTGGGCAAACGCAATTTGACGGTTGCGTGTTGCGAGACCTTCCCCTGATCCAGAGCCATGTAAACTTCATTGACCGAAGAGAAGACGAGGTTTTCGCCAATCCGGTTGATTTTTTTCGCCGTCATGAAATAGCAGCCCATCACAATATCCTGTGACGGAGAAATGATCGGCTTGCCATCCGCCGGGCTGAAAATGTTATTCGTTGAAAGCATCAACGTGGTCGCTTCCACCTGCGCTTCTATCGATAACGGCAGGTGAACAGCCATCTGGTCGCCATCGAAGTCGGCGTTAAACCCTTTGCAAACAAGGGGATGGACACGGATCGCGTTTCCTTCCACAAGGATCGGCTCAAACGCCTGAATCCCCATACGATGCAGTGTCGGGGCGCGATTCAACATCACGGGATGATTCGTAATCACCTCATCCAGAATATCCCAGACATCCTCATCTTTCCGCTCAAGCATCCGCTTGGCCGACTTGATCGTATCGGCATGTCCGAGTTCTTTCAGACG
>JALTOP010000069.1:2545-25176 GCA_027000105.1 Planctomycetaceae bacterium
GAACGGCTGAAACAGTTCCAGCGCGATTTTCTTGGGCAACCCGCATTGGTGCAGTTTCAGACTGGGGCCGACAACAATAACACTTCGCGCGGAATAATCGACACGTTTACCAAGCAGGTTTTCCCGGAAACGCCCCTGTTTCCCCTTGATCATGTCAGTCAGCGACTTCAAGGGACGATTGGAAGATCCGAGAACAGGACGTTTGCAACGGGTGTTATCAAACAGCGCATCAACAGACTGTTGCAGCATCCGTTTTTCATTCCGGACAATCACCTCAGGCGCATTCAGATCGACCAATTTTTTCAAGCGGTTGTTGCGGTTGATGATCCGGCGATACAAATCATTCAGGTCACTGGTTGCAAAATTGCCGGAATCAAGCAGAACCAGCGGCCGCAACTCCGGCGGGATAACCGGAATCACATCCAGCACCATCCAGTCGGGATTGTTTTCACTGTCGCGCAGCGCTTCCACAATTTTTAACCGCTTGGTCAAATCACGGATCTTCTGTTGAGACTTCGTCGTCTTCAACTCTTTGCGCAACTCGGCCGATTCCTCAACAAGATCGAGAGTACGAAGCATCTTGCGGATCGCTTCGGCTCCCATCTCGATTTCAAACTCGCCCTCACCATATTTCTCCGCAGCCTGTCGGGCTTCATCTTCTGTCAGAAGTTGCCCCTTGCGCAGTGGCGTATCGCCGGGATCAATAACGAGGTAGTCCTGGAAATAGACAACCTTTTCCAGACTGCTTGTTTTGATATTCAGCAGGGCGCCCAAGCGGCTCGGCATCGATTTGAAAAACCAGATATGCACCACCGGGGCAGCCAGTTCGATATGCCCCATCCGCTTTCGACGAACGCGGCTGTGCGTTACCTTGACACCGCATCGGTCGCAGATCATCCCTTTGTACTTCATGCCGCGATACTTGCCGCAGGCACATTCCCAGTCTTTCTCAGGGCCGAAAATCCGCTCACAGAACAGACCATCCCGCTCGGGACGATAGGTTCGGTAGTTGATTGTTTCCGGCTTCTTGACCTCGCCGAAAGACCATCCACGAATATCCTGAGGGCTGGCCAGACGGATTGATATCGACCCGTAGTCGTTTACACGTTCGTATTGCATCTCACCGGTGCTCACAAATCGGCTCCTTTAATTGGCGAGTGAATCAAAAAATTTGGAAAACTGATTTTCCCTGCCTCAGCTCATCGGGCAACTCCTGAGTTCCCTCTCTGTCGCCTGAATTACCGGGAGCAGAACAGATGGGGAGCAGGGCAGATGGCAGATCAGACAGTAGTTTTTTCAAGTTGCATATTCAGGCACAATCCACGAATTTCGTTGTTCAACACATCGAAGCTCGCGGGTGTTCCCGCTTCGAGGGTATTTTCTCCCTTGACCATCGATTCGTAAATTTTCGTTCTTCCTTCAACGTCATCACTTTTGACAGTCAACAGTTCCTGAAGAACATAGGCGGCACCATACGCCTCCAGGGCCCACACTTCCATCTCACCGAATCGCTGACCACCGAACCGGGCCTTACCACCGAGCGGCTGTTGCGTAATCAAAGAGTAAGGACCTGTGGCGCGGGCATGGACTTTGTCGTCAACAAGGTGATGGAGCTTCAACATGTAGATCTGGCCTACCGTCGTCCGCTGGTCATATTTCTCGCCGGTTCGGGCATCGTAAAGTTGGGCTTTGCCGTCGTTGGGCAGACCAGCTTCTTCCATCAGCTTGTAAATTTCCTCCTCATGAATACTGTCGAAGACGGGGCAGAGCGCACGGAACCCGAGTTTCTCGGCAGCCCATCCCAGATGCGTTTCCAGAATCTGTCCCACATTCATACGACTCGGCACACCCAGCGGATTCAGAATGATATCAACAGGCGTTCCATCAGCCAGATACGGCATATCCTCAACAGGCAGAATTTTTGAAATCACCCCTTTGTTACCGTGGCGACCAGCCATCTTGTCGCCCACCGATATTTGCCGTTTCGATGCCACGTACACTTTGACCATCTGCAGAACACCGTTGGGCAGTTCTTCTCCCCGTTTCAGAGTGTTCAAAGCGGAATCACGGGCGGAAATGGCATCCTCCACCTGATGGAAATTCTCTTCGATAACTTTTTTGCAGTCGGCAATTTTCTGAGGGCTTCGTATATCGAGGTCCTTGAACCGTTCCAAAAAAGTTTCCGCGTGAGAGGCGAGTACCTTATCATCTTCAATGGAACGCAGTTCAACACCATCATCATCAGACAGTTTTTTCCCCAGTGCCGACTCAAACGATTCCAGGAATTGCCTGAAAGCTGTGGCGATGGCGTGGTTTCCTTCCGTCTCGGTCTTTTTCAATTCCGCGTCGTAGGCTTTCTTTTCGGATTCCGTCAGACTGGTGCGGCGGGCAAATCTCTCCGTATGAATGACAATCCCCTCAACACCACTTTGTACTTCCAGCGATTCGTTTTTAACGTCTTCACCTGCCCGACCGAAAATCGCATGCAACAATTTTTCTTCAGGTGTCAATTCCGACTTCGCCTTGGGAGTCACCTTCCCAACCAGAATCGACCCGGTTGAAACACGCGTCCCCACCTGCACGATTCCATTTTCGTCAAGGTGACGCAGCGCCTTCTCGCTCACATTGGGAATATCCCGGGTGAACTCTTCCCGACCGAGTTTGGTCTCACGAATCTCCACATCGAATTCATCAATATGAATGGAGGTGTAAACATCCTCTTTGACGAGACGTTCAGAAAGAATAATCGCATCCTCGAAGTTGTAGCCTTCCCAGGACATGAACGCGACCAGAACATTTCGGCCCAGAGCCAGTTCGCCATCTCTGGTTGCCGCGGTGTCACACAACAACTGCCCTTTTTTTACCCGGTCTCCAACGCGAACCAACGGCTTCTGATTCAGACAGGTACGCTCATTCAGACCGGTGTATTTCCGCAGCGGGTAGCGCTTTCCATCAACTTCGATCACGTTAGCGTCGACGTAGGTGACCTTCCCCGCCTTCTCGGCAAACACACCCATGCCGGTGTTCTCTGCCACAATCTTTTCCATGCCCGTGCCGACAATTGGCCGCTCCGTGACAAGCAGAGGCACCGCCTGTCGCTGCATGTTCGAACCCATCAATGCCCGGTTCGCATCATCGTGTTCCAGGAACGGAATCAGTCCTGCCGAAACACCGATCATCTGACAGGGAGACATGTCGATGTACTGAATCGTATTTGCTTCCGTCCAGACAAATTCATGTCGATACCTTGCCAGAATACGCTTTTCCGCAATAGCACCGTTTTCCAGTTTGGTATCCGCAGGAGTCACATACACATTCGCTTCTTCATCGGCCCGCAACCACTCAACTTCATCAGTCACCTTCCCGTTGACCACCTTGCGATAGGGCGTAATCAGGAAGCCGTAGTCATCCACTTTCGAATAGATCGCCAAGCTGGAAATCAGGCCGATGTTCGTTCCTTCCGGCGTTTCGATCGGACAAATACGTCCGTAGTGGGAAATATGGACGTCACGAACTTCGAAGCCGGCCCGTTTGCGGTTCAGACCGCCCGGCCCCAAAGCACTCAGCCGACGTTCATGGGTCAGCATTGACAGAGGATTGGTCTGGTCAACCACCTGCGACAGTTCACTACGACCGAAAAAGAACTCGATCGATGCCGAAATACTTTTGGGATTGACCAACGACCGCGGCGTCATTGTTTCGACGTCTTTCAGGCTCATCCGTTCCTGGACGGTCCTGCGCAGCTTCAGAAATCCTTTCCGGATCTCGTCACAGGCCAATTCATCGATCGTCCGCAGTCGCCGATTCCCCAGGTTGTCGATATCGTCCAGATGGACCGATTCGTCGCCAGCACGCAACTTCAGAAGATAATGGATCGCGTTCACATAGTCTTCCGGTCGCAAGGTCATCTCATCATCGGAGATTTCCTGATTGAACTTGCGATTGATACGGAATCGCCCGACTCGCCCGAGACGATAACGGTTCAAGTCGAAGAACTTTTCGTAAAAAAGGTCTTTCGCCTTATCCAACTGGGGCGGATTTCCCGGGCGCAGACGCTGGTAAATTCGCAGCAACGCCTCTTCATGGGATGTTGTGCTGTCTTCCTGAATCGTATTGAGAATCAGCGGATCCTGCACCTCCTTGATCAGGTCAATTTGCTTGATGCCAGACCCCAACAGCTCCTCCGCCTGTGCTTCCACGAGCGTGTGGGCACATTCAACAATAATCTCCCCACACTTTTCATGGCCAGCCGGATAGACAACATCCTCCGCGGCGACACGTCCTGTCAAATCCTCAACGCTAACCTTCCGGGTCAGCTTGACGATTTCCGTTTCATAGAATTTGTGAACCAGTTGCGTATCCGTGGAGAGATCCTTGTCCATCGCCCGCAGCAGCGTTGTCGAAGAAAACTTGCCACTCTGGTCGATGCGAACATGCAGGGCTTCTTTTTTGCTGATCAGCAATTCGATCCAACTGCCCCGTTCCGGGATAATTCGACAGGAATGGGTTTTCCTTTCACCCGGTTCGACATTCATCACAAAATCGACACCAGGAGAGCGGTGCAACTGGCTGACCACACATCGCTCCGCCCCGTTGATGATGAACTCGCCCCCGCCCAGCATGATCGGGAGATCGCCCAAATAGACCTCCTCCTCAACGGCTTCCTCTTTCTGCAACCTCAGCCAGATCCGAAGTGGCCGACCGTATGTCATCCGCAACTGCCTGCATTCAACCGGAGTGTAACGACACTTGCCCAACTCGTACCTGACATACTCGAGGCGGAATTGCCCGTCGAAACTCTCAATGGGGAAAATTTCCCGCAAAATCCCTTCCAGACCGATCGGCTTGCGACGGGATGGCTCAACATCCGCTTGCACAAACTTTGCGTAGGAATCTGTCTGAATTTTTGTCAAGCCGGACATCTCAAAACTGGATTGCAGCTTACCAGTATTGCGAGTCTCATGAGTCGCAATCACCCGTTGCACTGGCACAGGCATGTGAATTCCTCTCCCTCTAAGACCGACACAGCAAAAAAAGAACTTCTGGAAACCTGTTCTATCACGATCGCTCAAACAGACTTACAACGCCGCAAGGGCAGACCTACAACGCTGAACACGAAAGCTACACGAAAAGATGGGCGAACAGGCAACTCGGGGCAGCATGCAGCGAAAGCGGGCGCAACAGACAGAAACAAGCATCATCAGTGAAACAGGCGAACCAGAAATCACGCAATCCCTCCACCTGAAACCACATCGCAATGCGCAACCCAACCGAAGACGGGTTCCTCCCGCTTTACCGAACGCAGCGCAACACTCGTAAGAATCACTCAAAGCAGCCCAAAGCCCAACCACGCAGCCAACACCCAACGCAGACACGCAGGCCATGTTAGCGAATCCACACAAAAAAGCAACCGACACCTCTGCATCACCCGAACAGACGGCCTGAGCCGGGGAAAAGAGGCATTGGAAACGGGGACAGAGGTTGAAACCAACCAACCGCCCCCTGCTTTCGTTGCATGAATTACACTATTTGATTTCAGCAGATCCACCGGCAGCTTCGATATCTGCGACGAGCTTTTCTGCATCTTCTTTGGACACACCCTCTTTGAGCGGCTTGGGGGTTCCTTCAACCAGCTCTTTTGCTTCTTTCAGGCCAAGGCCGGTGATAGCACGAACAGCCTTGATCACGCCAATTTTCTGATCGCCGAACCCGGTAAGAATAACGTCGAATTCGGTCTTTTCCTCTGCTGCAGCACCACCTTCATCGCCTGCGGCAGGCCCAGCCATCACGACAGCTCCGCCGCCCGCTGGTTCAATCCCGTGCACTTCCTTCAGATAATCGGCCAGATTCTTCGCTTGAAGTAGTGTCAGACCAACAATCTGATCACCGAGTGCTTTTGTGCTATCGTCGAATTCCGTCGTTGCTTCTGCGGTCGCCATTACGTTTCCCTCTCAAATCAATAAAAAACTGTCACTTGAATGTTTTATAATTCACGAATCAAACCTGGAGCCATTACAGGCCCCGGATAAACTACCAAACTACTCATCATCCTTCTCGGCGATAGACGCCACACAACCGGCCAGAACGCCGCCAGGCCCAAGCATGGCACCGGCAAGCCGGGCACCCGGGCTCAAAATCTGTCCCGCAATCATCGAAATCAATTCTCTGCGCCCCGGGCTTTTCGAGAGCTTCTCGACCGCAGACGCATCGAGCGCCTGCCCCTCAACAGTCCCCCCCTTGATCTCCAGTAAATCCAGCTCCCTGGACTGCTTGGTCAGCTCCTTGGAAAGGGCAACAATATCTTCTCCACCCCAAGCCAGGGTTGACGGCCCTTCAAACAACTGCCGCATCTGGTCACTGTCATCACCAAGCACTCTCAAGGCCAGGCTGTTTTTGACAACCAGCAGGTGAATCCCTTTTTCCTGCATCGCCAGACGAAACCGGTTGTTTGTCACCGCATCCAATCGGGACGAATCAAGGATAAGCAGATCGCGATTACCCTCCAAACGATCCTCGATCTCCTTGATGATCATTTCTTTGACAACTCTACTCATGACTCACCCTTCAACAGCAGCCAAGCCACCCAACAAGCACCCAGGCCACACCCGACCACAAATAACAATATCTACGCAATCCACGCTGCCGAACCCCCAGCTCCAATCAGCACAACTCAGACAGCAACAGAAATACCCGGCCCCATCGTCGAGGAAAGGGCAATATGACGGACATAAACCCCCTTCTGGGCCGCAGGCTTGAGCGAATGAATCATCTTCAGTACCGCATCGATATTATCGATCAGGCTCTGTTCATCAAACGAGAGTTTTCCGACAACGCAATGAACATTGCCACTGGAGTCGTTCCTGAACTCAACCTTGCCAGCCTTGTATTCCTTGACAGCTCCCGCCACATCCTGCGTCACCGTGCCCGCTCGCGGAGAAGGCATCAACCCACGGGGACCAAGCACACGCCCCAAGGGGCCAACCACTCCCATCATATCCGGAGTAGCAATGGCGACATCAAACTCCAGCCAGCCTCCCTTGATTTTATCTGCGAGTTCCTTGTCGCCTACCTCGTCCGCCCCGGCGTCCTGTGCCGCCTTGGCGTTCTCCCCCTTGGCAAAGACAACAACCCGCTGCGATTTCCCAATCCCATGAGGCAACACAATCGAACCACGCACGATCTGATCCGCCTGCCTGGGATCAATCCCCAAACGGACAGCCAACTCAACCGTCTGGTCGAACCTGCAGGGCTTGCCCCCCTCAGTCAGAGACTGATCTGCAATCTTCAATTCGTGCACAGCCGTCGGGAGATCTACCGTGCCAAGAGCAATCGCCCTTTTGCGCAGTTCATTCATCCGCTTCGATTTCGCCACCATCATCAACACCTGCTATAACCAACAAGACCCAATATTTATCACCAGATATGCTTCAACAACCAGAACGGCAGCAACTGTGACAACCAGAATCCGCAACCGCCCCAAAGCCGTCTTCAGTCAACCACTTCAACACCCATACTACGGGCTGTTCCTTCAATCATCTTGGCCGCCTGCTCAACAGAGCCGGCGTTCAGATCGGCCATCTTTGTCTTGGCGATTTCAACAACCTGCTCCCGGGTAACTGTCCCAACCTTGTCCGCCTTGGCATTGCTCGCCCCCTTGGCAATCTGGGCAGCCTTCTTCAGCAAAACCGCTGCTGGTGGCGACTTGATAATAAAATCGAAGGAGCGGTCGTTGTAGACAGTAATAACGACAGGCAAAGTCATGCCGGGCATGTCTTTCGTTCTGTCATTGAACTGCTGGACAAACTGACCGATATTCACACCATGCGGACCGAGCGCCGTTCCCACTGGAGGAGCTGGGGTCGCCTGACCACCGGGCACCTGAACCTTGATCTCACCCGTAACCTGTTTCGCCATTTTCCACTTCACCTGGAGCACCCGCAGGTACTCATCATTCACTCTATGTTAAACGAGACTTTCCAACAACACCCTGCCACACACTAGCAGCCAGACAACGAAAAGAAAAAGAGTAACGGTCAGGATTGCTTTTCCACCTGCCAATGTTCCAGCTCGACAGGAGTTGGCCGACCAAAGATTTCAATCAGAACGCTGATCTTCCCGCTCGATTCGTCTATCCCCTCAACCGATCCCTCAAAGCTCTCGAACGTCCCCTCACCGATCTTGACCACATCGCCAACTTCAAGACCAATTTTAACCTTGGCCGGCTCTTCATCCTTGGCCACCTCGGCACCAAGCATGCGCTTGATCTCATCTTCACGCATCGCAATCGGCTTGCCCGCGGCCCCAGTAAAATCCCCCACGCCACTGGTATCCCTGACAAGATACCAGGACTCATCATTCAGTATCATCTGAATCATGATGTAACCGGGGTACAGCCTCTGTTCCCGAGTTCTCTTCTTGCCTCCCTTGGTCTCAACAACCTTCTCCGTCGGAATGATCACATCACCGAAATACTCTTCCAGACCGTCCCGCTTGATCCTCTTCAACAGCGAGTCGCGGATCGTTTTTTCGCGGTTCGACTGAACCTTCAGCACATACCAGCGCATTTCAGGCTGCCCCTGGGCAGCTTCATCATCCCGCGAGGGTATGCCAGAATGTGAAAACTCCGTATCATCCATGGATAAATCCACAACAAACCCTGCCAGGCAGGGATAATAATGCCAATAACCTTAAATGCACCTTACCCGCTCTCGAACCTGTCGTCAGGCAGGAAACTCCCGCCAAGGCCAGGCGGCAAAGAAACGGGGATTATGCGACGTTCACGATTAGATTTCAAGCCATATCGAGGTACAGCGAAAAAAAGATCTCAAGTTGACACCCCGGAACCGGCAGCCTGTATTACTAACGGTAAAAGTTTGCGAACAGCTCGCAAATTCCAGAAAAACATCAGTTTGATTACGGCTGCCAGAATGAACCAGCCACGCTGGATATCACCCCTGTTCACATCTTCAGGAAGCCGACCCCCCGGAAGATGTACTGCCAAACGATGTCAAACAGAAACAGGGAGACCGCCAGAAAAACCATAGTGACCAGAACAACGACTGTCGCCCTCCAAAGCTGAGGCCACGTTGGCCACGAAACCTTGTCCATTTCACTTTGAACAGCGATCAGGAAATCAGCAACCGGTGCGTAGTTGACAATTCGATAGGCGAACCAGGTGCCGAGCACGCCAATCAAGGCAGGCAGCCCGAGACGAAGAATCTCGGCTGACCTGGTCGGCAGGTTATTGGACAGGGTCGAAGCAAAAATAAGGAAAAAGGCTGCAATCGCAACGCCAGTTACCTGGCGAACCTGCTTCCCCTGATTCCGCTTGTAGAGTCCAACCGAAAACATTTCCGCAAACAAACTCGCCACTATTTTTGTTTTAGCCATACTTGAAACCAGCTTGCCATCATCACCTGCATCAACACAAAGCAACCAGAAGGAGCGAAAACGGAACACTCTTTCACAAACGGACTCCAGCCACCCGAATCCCAGCCACCAGAACCCTCAGCCGACAACGCCTCTTAGCACGGGCGGAGGGACTTGAACCCACAACCGCCGGATTTGGAATCCGGTGCTCTGCCAATTGAGCTACACCCGTAATTCAAACATACCCAAACCGACGGAAACAGCCCTACTTCTTACGGGACTCCTTATGCAAGGTGTGTCGCCTCAGCTTGGGACAGTAGCGTTTCAACTCCAACCGTTCGGTGCCGCGCGTCTCTTTCTGGACGCGATAGTTCCGCATTCCGGTCTCAGTGCATTCCAGCCAAACATACTCACGAGCCATTGCAACCACCTCAACCACTAAACCTGAATCAAAAACCTGCCGCCGGCAGACCAACCCACGATACACCAGCGCCATGCCGAATGAAAATTACCCCAAAACAGCCTTGTGCCCCGCTCCTGAAAGGGAGACGGAGCACTTATGACTGATCACCAATCATCTGAGACTCACCAAAGGCGAAGGTGCTATTCAATAATTTTCGTCACAACGCCGGAGCCAACAGTTCGGCCCCCTTCGCGGATCGCGAAACGGCTTCCTTCATCCATCGCGACAGGCTTTTGCAGGGTAACCTCAAGAGCCACGTTATCGCCGGGCATACACATCTCTGCGTCACCGAGAAGCTTGGCACTACCTGTGACGTCAGTTGTACGGAAGAAGAACTGAGGACTATACCCACTAAAGAACGGAGTATGTCGCCCTCCCTCCTCCTTGCTCAGCACGTAGACTTCGCACTCAAACTTCTTGTGAGGAGTAATCGTGCCCGGTGCAGCCAAACACTGACCACGCTCAATATCGTCCTTCTTGGTACCCCGGAGCAGCAGACCGACGTTGTCGCCAGCCATTCCTGTTTCAAGAGTCTTGTTGAACATCTCAACGCCAGTTACAGTTGTTTCCGCCGTTTCCCGCAGGCCGACAATCTCAACCTTGTCACCGACGTTTATCGTCCCCCGCTCGATCCGGCCGGTAGCCACTGTTCCGCGACCTTCGATCGAGAAAACATCCTCAATCGACATCAGGAACGGCTTGTCCGATTCACGGGCAGGCTCGGGAATGTCGTTATCCAACGCATCAAGAAGCTCCTGGATGCACTTTCCGTAATTTTCATCAGCCGGATTTTCCAGGGCCCCCTTGGCATTACCTCGAATAATCGAGATATCATCCCCAGGGAAGTCGTACTTACTGAGAAGCTCGCGAACTTCCATTTCGACCAACTCGAGCAATTCTTCATCGTCAACCAGGTCGCACTTGTTCAGAAAAACGACCAGGGCAGGCACGTTGACCTGACGAGCCAGGAGGATATGCTCACGAGTCTGAGGCATTGGACCGTCAGCGGCGGAGACAACCAGAATCGCCCCGTCCATCTGAGCCGCACCGGTAATCATATTCTTGACGTAGTCCGCGTGACCCGGGCAATCGATATGGGCATAGTGTCGCGTTTCAGACTCGTACTCGACATGGCTCACAGCGATCGTCACTGTCTTGGTATCGTCGCGAACCGTACCACCTTTTGTGATTTCTGCATAACTCAATTCTTTGGCGAGCCCCTTTGTCGCCTGCACCATGACCAGCGCAGCGGTCAGGGTACTTTTTCCGTGGTCGATATGACCAATGGTTCCCACATTCACGTGGGGCTTGGTACGTTCAAAGACTTCCTTAGCCATCTCTTGTTTTACCTCCAAAGCAGACAGATCAAGCAGCCGGGCTCGGCTACCTATAAGTACAAAACTGATGTAATCCTAATGACATTACCACAGGGAAGAAAGCGAGTCCGCCACAAATAACGGAAAAGATCCACCCAAAAACAAACACCGAAGGCAACCCCAAGCCGGAGGCCGGCCCCCAAGGCCGATTCGCCCCGACCACCAAAGCCGAAGCAGCCCCAACCCGAGCCCCTCAAGCGAGCCAGCCACCATCAGTAAAGAACACCCAGGGACTCACGCCCCACCAGGCGAAAAGCTGCTGATGGGACTTGAACCCATGACCTCGTCCTTACCAAGGACGCGCTCTACCGCTGAGCTACAGCAGCACCGCTGCCGAACAAAACACCTCTATCGAGAGGCAACCTGAAAAAATCAAAAGAGCGGGTGAAGGGAATCGAACCCTCACGACCAGCTTGGAAGGCTGGAGTTCTACCATTGAACTACACCCGCGTTATATATTCCCGCGATGTCCATTCCCGAAAAATGGGGGTAACAGGATTCGAACCTGTGAAGGCTGAGCCATCAGATTTACAGTCTGACCCCTTTGGCCGCTCGGGAATACCCCCTCTTTTAACCGGTTCACAGATTAATACATCTGAAAAACGGTTGCGAACCTCAAAAGCTAGCGGTGGGATTCGAACCCACAACCTCCGGTTTACAAAACCGGAGCTCTGCCGTTGAGCTACGCTAGCGCGGATTATTTCACCCCGCAAGCACGAAAACCTAATGGACACAGATCGCGGAAAACGACCCCCGAATCATTGCCATAGGCAATCTTTCGCAAGCCGGGAACTATAACGATCCAGCCGTTCGTTGCAAGCGAAAAAGTGAAGAACAGGGACAAAAACCGACATTTTCGAGAAGAAAAACGACACCGGATACACAAGTGCACTTATCTGGCGAATGACTACAGGCCACTTTTCCTCATGATTCGATAGTGGTGACACCTTCTCGCTGGTTATGGTTCGTCTGGGCGAACAGAGACGCGGGGCGGCTTGGGCCCAAGATACTGGTAGTAGGTGCATTCTATCGGACCGTTGTACAGCTTTCTTCTGCGTGTCGCTTTGCGCCCGAATATTTTCTCGAATTCGCGAGAACCGGCCAGTACAAACATCGACCATGTGGGCCACCGTTCAGACAATTCTGCGATGTTCACCCACAATTTGTGAGCCTCTGTGGCGTCATCGATTCGTTCTCCATAGGGTGGATTTGTTACCAGACAACCGTATTTCCGTTGTGTCGTCAAGGTGGAAACATCGAGTTGTTGAAAATGAATCCGCTGTTCAACACCTGCTCTGGCTGCGTTTTCCCGTGCCGCGTTCAATACATGGTAGTTGTTGTCAGTTGCCAGGATGGGAGACGATTCACTGTGGTCGATCATGTCCCGTGCTTCGGTTCTCGCCTGTTCCCAGAGAGCCCGGGGATAAGTGGGCCACTCCTCACAGGCGAAATGGCGATTCAGCCCGGGAGCCTGATTCTGTGCAATTAACGCCGCTTCAATCGCAATCGTTCCGCTTCCACAAAATGGATCATGGAAAACCCGTTCCCGATTCCAAACGCTCAGTTGCACCAGCGAAGCTGCCAATGTTTCCCGGAGTGGGGCGACTCCGCGGCGTAGTCGGTATCCCCGTTTGTGAAGCCCTTCACCCGATGTATCGAGGCTGATTGTACACAGATCATTCCGAATTTCGAACTGAACCGCACAGGCAGGACCGTTTTCTTCAAGACTGCAGCGGTAAACGGACTGCAGACGGTTTGCAATCGCTTTTTTGGCCATTCCCTGGCAGGTAGGGACGGATTTCAACACTGATTTTCTCGAAGAACCTGTCACAGGAAAGCTGGCGTCGGCAGGAATCCAGCGCTCCCACGGAAGTTGCTGGATTTGATCAAAGTAGGCGTCGAAATCGCCTGCGGGGAATTGTCCGATCTGCAACAGCAACCGATCGGCTGCTCTCAACTGGAGGTTACACCTGGCGATTGCTTCGATCGGTGCATCGAAAGTGACACGGCCATCCGAGCGACTCTGGTTTTCATACCCCAATCGTTGAAGCTCTCTCCCGACGACAGCTTCAAGGCCAAACCCGGTTGTTGCAGTCAGTCTCACCTGTTCCATATTGTCACGATCACCCCTGTTACAACTGCTACAACTGCAACGTATTTCGATTCTGCCAAGGATGGATTGGCTTGCGTCACGTTACAAACGCAACGTTATAAAAACACTCTCAGAAAAGCTGCGCAACTCAACAGGAAAAATGAATGCACCTGTCTCCCTGCCTGGTAAATGTGTCTCGTGGAAATCGATACATTATCGATACATATCGTTCGCCCGTGAGGCAACCGGCCCATGCAGGTTCGGTACCACTATGAGTTCAAATTAAAAGCTCAAAACAGTCCGCTGGGAGGGCGGAGGTGTTTTGAGCTTTATCGCATCCATTCGAGGTGGAATCTGAAACAGAAAAATTACTTCGCCGCGTTGAATCGGCCTGCTACAGCATCCCAATCGACAACATTCCAGAATGCGGAAATATAATCTGGCCTGCGGTTCTGGTAATGCAAGTAGTAAGCGTGTTCCCAGACATCGAGCCCCAGAATGGGAGTTCTTCCTTCTGATAGAGGAGTATCCTGATTCGGAGTGCTCTCAACGAGCAACTGGCCGCCATCAACACTCAACCAAGCCCATCCGCTGCCGAATCTCGTTGCGGCTGCGTTTGAGAATTCTGACTGGAAATTCTCGAAAGACCCAAACTTTCCATCAATGGCCTGAGCCAGATCACCGGTTGGTGCGCCGCCACCGTTCGGACTCATAATTGTCCAGAACAAGCTGTGGTTTGCGTGTCCCCCGCCGTTGTTGCGCACTGCGGTACGGATCGATTCCGGAACGGCACCCAGATCGCTGACCAGGTCTTCAATCGACTTGGCAGCCAATTCGTCATGCCCCTCCAGAGCTGCATTCACTTTGGAGATGTAAGCCTGATGATGCTTGGTGTGATGAATTTCCATTGTCCGCGCATCGATATGGGGTTCCAACGCATCGTAGGCATAGGGTAATTCCGGTAAGGTGTAGGCCATCGTGATTCCTTTTAAGTTAGATAAAATGTCAGTGTTAGATAAAATACCAGTAAGCTCTCAATAAGTGGCACGACAAGCGACACCCCAAGAATAAATCCCGCCCGTCACCCGAAAACAAATTTGCAGGGATCATGTTTGTCCCGATGCCGGTGGGCGCTATTCATGAACTGTGCCACTGTTGCACCTCCCTGGCTAATCAGTCAAGTTTTCCGGATGCGAAGCCAGACAAAACCGAAAACTGTCTCGATTGCCGGGACTGGACCTGAACAACGTTCGTCACTCGAGGTTCGTCACTCGAGCAAGCATCCAGTATGCCCCCGACATGCCACAAGGAAGCTTTCCGTCGTTGACAAAAGATTCTAGTCTCTGTTTATCCAGAGACAACCGACCCTCGGGCGAAACATCGGAATTCTACTGCAGAACCTGCACATCAGGCTCTTGAGCGAGAATATCCTCCAGATCGTTCAATAGAGTTGTAAGATAAGGCTGTTTAAGGTGTTCGTCCAGCGCATCGAGGTTTTTCCATTGCTCGATCACAATAAACTTCTCAGGGCAGATTGCATCCTGCGTCAATCGGTAAACGATATTCCCCGGTTCCGATTGTGTCTGCTTCAGGGGTTCAGTGAAAGCGGCCCGGAACGCATCCTCACAGCCCGGTTTGATTTCGAAAAACACGAGCATCTGGAACTTTGCATCTGTTTTGGCCAACTGTTCCTGAACGGTCTGAGCCAGAGGGTGAAGTTCTGTATCATTCATTGAGATAGCTTTCCGGACGGATTTCTTTTGCGGTTTGTTACGGGAATTGAGTCTTGTCACTTTAGCAAAAGCTGATCATTCTTTGAATTCAGAGTGAATCATAAAAAAGAATCGTCACCAATTTATCAAATTGCCGATAAAAGAAGTGCCGTCCCGCCTTTCCCGAACTCCATTCAGGAAAATCCCTCGAAAAAAATCCCTCGAAAAAAATCCCTCGAAAAACCAGATGCAGAACATGAAAAAGCAGGTTTTGATGAAAGTGACGCGAGACCTCATCTGTGCCATTCAGAGCCGAGCAATTCGGCAGGCCCTCTTTTCGTACAGCACTTCTGCTCTGATCGTCTGTGTATTGCTTTCGGGTTGTCTTTCGACTCCCCAGTACCTTCTGCCTGGCGGCTACAGTAGCACGTATCGCAAGGCCCTGGTCGGGGAATCACTGACGCCGCATCCGTCATCTACCGCTACTGCTTTGCCGTCTTCCGTCGACCACCGGCAGGCAAACGCAAAAAAAGAAAAAAAGCGTTAACCCTACAAAACAAGCTATTCACTTCTCCAACTGGGGAAGTCGGGTTAACCCCGACATCAATCCTCAAATGGAAACTTTATCGTTTCAACGTAAAAAGAACGGAGAGGAAACATTTCTACTCGCCGGCTTGCTGCAAGACAATCTTTAATAGGCAGAGGACAGAATATCTTTGCAATTTTGAATTGATCGAGATTTTCCGAAAATATCAGCCGGAGTCGAGGTCGTCGCTGATGATTTTCAAATAGCTGGAGTAGCGTTCTGCGGAAATCAGACCATCTGCGACGCCTGCTCTGACCCCGCACTGTTTCTCGCTCACGTGCATACAATTGGGGAATTTGCAGAAACGGACGAAAGGTCGAAATTCGATAAAGTAACCTTCGACTTCTTCGCGAGTCACATCCCACAGGCGGAGTTGACGAATGCCGGGCGTATCGACAACCCAGCCTCCCTGATCCAGTTGATTCAGAATGGCTGTGCGGGTCGTATGCCGGCCTTTGCCGGAATCTGATGACACATCGGAAGTCGCAAGCCCCAACTTGGGCTGAATGGCATTAAGCAGCGTGCTTTTTCCGACGCCACTTTGACCACTGAAAACCGTTTGATGATCGCGAATCATTCTCGCCAGTTGTTTTATTCCCAATCCCGTTATTGCTGATGTGAAAACCGTCTGATATCCCAAGATGGCATATTGTCCGAGAACCGGAAGCAACTTCTGCCATTCGGCCAGATCGCATTTATTGACACAGATAATCGGTTTGACGGCACCCTTTTCACAACTGACCAGAAACCGGTCGATCAGATTCGGTTTGAAGTGGGGAGCTACCGCAGAGACAACGATCACCGCCAAATCGACATTCGCAACAAGCAGTTGATGGGAGCGTCCCACACCACGACCGAGAACTCCATGTCGAGGTTCGATGCGCAAAATCATTCCCTGTTCTCCCCGTTCCGGTTCGAACAGAACCCGGTCCCCTGCGACGACTGCGTTACGCGCATTCTGGGAGAGGGTTCGCAGTATTTGTCTGACTGCGCAGACATAGACTTTCCCATCTTCCCCCTCTACTTTGCATTGATGGGAACCGACAATCGAAAGCACACGCCCGGCAAGGCAGCGATCCCGATCGACGTCGAGTTCTGCAATCAAATCCTGTCCCTGTTCGGTTTCCTCCGCAATGACGGTGCGATACCGACTCAAATTTCCTTTGCCGGAAACACGTTCCCCGCTGGCAAGATAATCGAGATCGTCCTGGCGAATCGCTTCGCGCAACTCGTGCCCCGCCCGAGACTTCTTCCCCCGGTTCTTTCTGAAGGCGACGCGAATTTTCCGTTTTTTGGCTGCCAAGAGATTTTTCGATTCAGTCGCTTTGACACGCTGCAGAAAACAGGCCATCGGGAGTCACTGGCAGAGTACGTTGCTTCGTCCCTGCAAACGGCTTTCCCCCAAGGGGAGAACAGATTCAATCCTCGGTGAGCCAGCCGAGAATTTCATCTTCCTGTTTGTTTCCTGTCGGTTTCAAGGGAGGTTTGATTGTTGTGGTCGAAGCATCGCCGATAATGTCGTCGACGTGGCTGCTCTCCGGCCTTTTTTTCCGCTTCTTGCGAACGAGCCCCGCTTTTTCCATCAAACTGGTTGCAAATGGATCGTCCTCTTCGGGCGGCAAAGCGTTGGGATCCGGTTCGTAGGAAATTTCATACTTGTGTTTTGCGATCGAAACTTCGTCTCCCGGGAACAGGAACTTCGAATCGCAGCGAACGCCGTTCACCTTGATGCCGTTACTGCTTCCCAAATCCTGGATGCGCCAATAGCCGTTGCAAATTTCCATTTCGCAGTGCTGGGAGGAAATATTGGGAAACTGAAGCGAAATATCACACGACAGACGCCGACCAATTAACAGACGCTGCTTGAGGAGCGGAATCGGGTCACCGCCACCCTTGGGAATGAGTTCACCATACATAGAAGACAAGTACCATTTACAGCCCGAAGGAAACAGAGAGATAATAAAAAACGGCAGTACCCGCTAGAAAAATGGATTGGAACCCGCTATCAACAGGCCACCACAATAGAAAAACGCAGACAACGATACATATCGTCACGTTTTTGTATTGTAAGTGCTCTGCGGGAGAATTAAAGACCTATTTATTGGAAGATGGAAACAGAAGTAATAATTTCTCCGGTCATGACGGAACCTGCTGGTACAAAAGCAGTTGTGTTGCTGGACAAGATAATCGGATTATATTTGTTTTGAATATTGCAGCGGTTGCCTTCTCGATTTTTGTACCAATGCGGTCGTCAATGCTATAATCGGCTTGTGGATGAGATAATCAGGAGTGGGTCAGGCGATCGCTGTGAGATAGGGGTGTAAGCCCCAACTCATGGAGGAAAGTCCGGGCTCCACAGGACACGGTGGTGGGTAACACCCACCGTCCGCGAGGATCGGGCCAGTGCAACAGAAAGCATACCGCCGATGGCCTGGAGGATGTTTTTCGCATCATCCAGGCACAGGTAAGGGTGAAACGGTGCGGTAAGAGCGCACCAGCATTGCAGGTGACTGCAGTGGCTAGGTAAACCCCACCGGGAGCAAGATCAAGCAGAGAGGAGATGGGATCCATCACGGTTTCGTCCGAACCGTCCGACTCTCGGGTAGATCGCGCCGAGGCGGCAAGTAATTGTCGTCCCAGAGAAATGATCGTCCACGACAAAACCCGGCTTATCGACCCACTCCTGATTTTATTGATATTGCCTTCGGACAATCGCATTGACGAAAACGCGGGCGAATTTCACCGTCAGAATCTCGCCCATCAGGAGAATTATTTGAAGACGTAAACCTTGGGGGCTTTTTTTCTGTTGGCCGATTTTTTTCTCGATTGGTTTTGTCGACCGGTTGCTGATTTCGCCTCCGGTTTTTTGATGCTTCTTTTTCCCGAAACGCCCACTTTCTTTCTACTTTCCTGGCGGGGCTTTCTCGGAGTGGGAGTGCTACGGTTACGAGCCAGCATTTCCCGTAATTCATTTAATTCGACCGCGGTCATCTCCCGATATTTTCCGCGCTTCAATTTTCCGAGTTTGACCGGGCCGAACGCCGTCCGTTCCAGGGCCATTACTTTATGACCTATTCTCGCGAATAGTCGCCTCACTTCGCGGTTGTGTCCTTCGCCCAGTACAATTTCCAGAAACGAAGACTTCCCCGATTTCCCCAACCGTTTGACAGAAATAACCCGGAATTTCCCCTCCTGGAAGAAGATGCCATTCCGTAGCCGTTGCAGGTCTTCCGCTTTCGGAAAACCGGCGACCTGAATTCGATAGGTACGGTAAATGCGATAACGGGGATGAGCCAGTTGGTGGGCGAAATCTCCATCGTTCGTCACAATCAGCAGTCCTTCACTTTGATCATCGAGTCGGCCGACCGGAAACAGACGGACTTTTTCACGCGTGAACAGGTCGATCACCCGGGTTCTGCCTTGCGGATCGTGATTGGTGCAAAGTACGCCCTTGGGTTTGTTGAGCACAAAATATTTCAGTTTTTGTGGTTTGAGATTTTCGCCATCGAGTTCAATTTTCTGCTTTTTGGGATCGATATTGATCCCCGGATTTTCGACCGGCATTCCATCAACCGTAATACGGCCTGTACGGATCAATTCTTCACACTGACGGCGTGAACCCAACCCGGCCGAGGCCAGGAATTTCTGTAAACGGAATTCTTCCGGACTTTCCACAGGGGGGAGTTTGGAAAGTTTTTTCGCGTGCACCGATTGACCACGGGAAGATGTTCGACGGACGCTACCTGAACGGTATCTGTCTGTACGGGATTTGTTTCCCTGTTGTCTGTTTCGTTTATTCATTTGAAGTTTCTGTTTCTGTTTCTGTTTTCTGTTTTTCTTCCGTGGATTTTTCTTCCGTGGATTTTTCTTCCGTGGATTTTTCTTCTGTGGATTTTTCTTCTGTAGAGATGTCCGCTTCTGTTCGTTTTGTTTCCGGTATATTGATTCTTGAGATGAGGATCGCCGTGAAAAACATCAACCCTGCACCGACCCAGTAGGGCAATTGGATGCTCTCAAAGGCAAAAAGCCAATAGCCGAACACCGGCCCGAAAATTCTGGCCAGGGAAGACATGCTCTGTCCGACTCCGAGCACGCTCCCCTGATCTGATTCGCTACTTCCCAAAGAGAGCATCGCCTGCAGGGAAGGGGAAACGGCGGAGAACCCCAAAACGCTGACCGGCAAAACGAGCAAGATCAGTGTAAACGAATTTTGATCGGCCACGGAGCCGATCAGCAGCAGACCAACCGCCAGAAGAACCGCTCCTGCAATTCCCATTTTGTATTCGCCCAGTTTGGGGATCAGTCGGCGGATAAGCCCTCCCTGAAAGAGTGCCAGGGTGAAGCCGATATACGCGAAAACATAAAAGTTGGAACGGGGACTGAATCCCAATTCCTTGATAAACAGGGGAAGTGTTGTTTCAAATTGGGCAAAGGTAAATGTGGCGACGAAAATCGTGATCAACGTCAGCAGCACAGGAGGATGAGAAATCGCGATGCGCAACTCACCCAGATTCAACCAGTTTTTCCCTGCAGGAGCCGAATCTTTATGTAATGATTCCGGCAGGCGAATGATCGCGAAAAGCAGGGCGAAACCGGAAATAGCCGCTGCGACGTAGCCCGGCCACGGACTGGGAGGATCGACAGGATTATCACTGACAAAGGGAGCCCCGATGAGTGGGCCGAATGTGAAACCGATCCCGAACGCGGCACCGATCAAAGCCATCCCTTTGCCTCGCTGCGTGGTTGTGGTGATATCGGAAATGTAGGCATTGGCGGTCGAGATTGTTGCCCCGGCAACCCCGGCCCCCAATCGAGAAATAAACAGCCACGTTAACGGTGAGAGCCCTGCGATCAGCGTTTCGGCCGGATGTTGAGATATCCAGCCAAACAGGGCGTAACAACTGGTTGAACCGGTCAGTCCCAGCAGGAGAATGGGGCGGCGTCCGATACGATCGGAAATCCTTCCCCAAAGTGGTGCAAATAGAAACTGCATGGCCGAATAGGACGCCATTAGCAGACCAATTTCAACTTTGGTCGCCTCGTAGTAGACGCCGTAATAGGGGAGCAGAGGCAGTACGATTCCGAAACCGAGTAGATCGATACAAACAATCAAGAAGATGATCAGCTTGGAACTTAATTTGTGGGACATTATTTCGTATCGATAAAAGTAATCATTGACAAAGTCGCGACTTCGCCCCGCTGCACTCAACCACGACACAGACTTTATGCGCGGGCAGAAAGATGTCCTGCATTGTCCAAACTGCGAGTCATTTCGCAAGCTCAGTGAGATTCAGAATCGATTCTGAACAAGAATACCAGAAATAAGAGACGAACCGGGCGGCAATTGAAGCATGAACCGGGTAAAATCGGTGTAGGCACCTGTTCTGCTTGTCATTTATCTACCAGCAGAGCAACGACAATCGGCATGCAGGAGCCCGCATGCCGCGTCGACATTATTTATCGATCAGTTGCCAATATAGTTGCTCATACCTTCCCGACGACATCCGGGTCTGTTTCCGGAGTCAGCGGATTATCCGGATCGAACCATTCATCCTTGAAGACGATCCGTTTTTTATATTTCATGGCCAGGTTGGCTGTTAATGCCATGATCGCGTCTGCCATCGCGACGACTCCGTTACATTTCAGTCCCCCCTTGTCTGGCGGATCGAAAATGTTGTTACGAATGCAGTAACAGAAATGTTCCATTTCTTCAGTGTATCCCCGACTGATTTTCTCCATGGCAGCCGATGCAACAGCCGCTTTGGCTGAAGGAGCCAGCGATTCGCTTGCATCCAGGACAGGGCCGGATTTTCCGTTGATCACATAGAGTCGCTGCTCGGTACCGCCGGGCCCAGTGGAAGGAGAAGCTTCCTTGAACAGAAGGGCTTCCTTCTCCGTGTTCATGTAAAGCGTGCCACGGGAGCCGAATACCGTTTCTCCATAAGGTTCAAGACGGTTGGTATTGATTGAGGAGTAGGTCACGATAACGATATCGTTTTTGTCTTCCTTGTAATGCGGGCCGGGGAACTCAAAGGTGACATAGACGTGATCGTCGATTTCCCGATCATCCTGCTGTTTGTCGAGCGAGCCGACTCCCTTGACACCGTAAAAGTTTTTACCACCGTAGCCCTGAACGGCCAGTGGATGAACTTTCCCGAGGAAAATACTGCAGGCGTCCAGTTGATGGCTGCCCAATTCCGCCATCAGGCCGCCCCCCGTTCTGTTGAACAACCGCCAGTTCACCAGTTCATTGACATCCTTGTAGCCGAATTCTTCGGTTTTTCCCGCCAAGGCGGCTGCGTCGTTTTTGGAAACTTTTTTCCGCCAGCTATCACGATTCGGGAACGAGTTGTTGCGATGCCACTGGGCTCGAATGAACTTGATGTCCCCCAGTAATCCTTTTTGGACGATATAGTTCGCGTTATCGTATAGGACACTGTAATGTCTTTGATGTCCCACTGCGAGCAGGACATTATTTTCACGGGCCACCTTGATCATCTCTTTGCATTGCGCGATATCGTGGGCCATCAGTTTTTCGCACAGGACGTGCTTACCCGCTTTCATCGCTTCGATAGCCACCGGTGCATGCTGGCTCAACGGAATGGCAATGACGACCGCTTCCACATTCGGGTCGGCGATCAGTTCCTTATGGTTTTTGTACGCTTTGATATTTTTGGCAACGTCGGCACCAAGTTTGCGAATGAGTCCCCGTCGTACATCGTTGTTGTCGCCATCGAAGGCACGTTTACGATTATCGGGACGCAGGTCGGCGATGGCCACAATTTCCATATAGTCAGCCGGGTGCTCGTTCAGCAAGACCGATCCTTCATCACCCGTACCGATAAAGCCAACTTTAACTCGATCCCCCTTGAGTTTTTTGTACCCGAAATAGGTTGCCCCCGCGGCGGCTGTTGTCGCGAGAGTTCCTGCCAGAAAATCCCGTCGGGTGGCCCCGACGGCACTGTTGAAATTTTGCTGGCCAATCGCTTTTTCTTCAGGCGTAAATTGCATCGTCTATTCCTCCAATTTATTG
>JALTOP010000070.1:0-4369 GCA_027000105.1 Planctomycetaceae bacterium
TCGAACCGATTGATCTGGCTGACTTCCCGGCTGCAAATAACGCTGGTTATATCCCTCACCGTTCGCGAATAGTTGCTGTCTATCACGCGATCAAGCCGGGGGTGACTGCGGTCGTTTCTGAAAAACATTTCGATGCCCAGGCGATCCCGACGGCAATCGGGCACGAACTTCGGCTCACTTCGCTGTTGTTGGAAAGTGGGCAGTTCCAGCAGCAGGCAACATTAACCTTTGCAGCTGTGGGTGTGCAATCGATGATCGTTCGATTGCCTGAAAACGCGACGCTGTGGTCAACCAGTATCGATCACGTTCCCGTTACCGCCCGCAAAGTGAAAGGGGGATTTGTTGTTTCGCTCTCCGGGAGTCAATCGCCCAATACGCATCGTACGATTGAAGTGTTGTACGGCTTCGATAATGAAACTGATGAGCTGGGAGCTTTTTCGACGCCGCTGCTTCCCTCGCCTGAGTTCGCCGTCCTGAGTGGAACCGGGAATCGGCAACCGCTGCGGATTCTCAAAACCGAATGGGAAATTCATCACGCGATCGATTCCCAAATTGAACCGCTTGAACCGGGGGTCGAACAGATGAAAGAATCCGAAACCCCGAACTGGCTATCTAGGCTGGTCGAAAAAATCCTGCAATCAAGTTGGCAGGCGGTGTTGATGAATCTGTTTATCGGATTGGTGATCCTGATGATTCCCGCTGGCTTGATTACACTGTTCAGAAAAAAAGGTTGGGCGTTGTATCCCTCAGAAACGGATAAACAGCCAGGTTGGCTCCCTGTGCTGTTGGTATTCGGTTGTCTCGCCACGATTCTTGTCCTTTTGTTGCTTCCTGCAACACAGACGGCCAGAGAAGCGGCAAATAGGATCGGTTCTGACTACGCCCATGAATTTGAAGCTGGTTCATCAACGACATCGGAAAAGGCGATGGCCGATTTCGTCGAAAGTTCACCGATGGCGCCAGCCAGCGAACCTAGCCTTGCGACAGAATATGAGTTATCTGATGAAGAAATGGCAAACGTTGCCAGGGAAATGGAGCGGGCAGCCGGCGAAAAATTATCGAAGAAAAAGAATGTGGCTGACAGTCCGTTCGCCTTGCCATCCAAATCGGGGGGAGAGAAAAAAGAGAGGAACCTGAGAGCAGGAAAGAGAGAAACAACCAAGTCGCCGGTCATGCAATCCGAGAATGTGGGCTTTGCGAATGCTCAACTGGCTGGGACGGAACCTGCCACAAGAGAAGGGAAAGAGTTGGCAAGGAAAAGAACATCAACTGATGGTCTGCTCTCCCTGCAATTGGCGATGCAGATTCCTGATGATTTACGAGTGACGCGGTTGCAATCATTCGGGGAGCGGGCGAGTGCGGGAGGATTGCGGTTGCGTTATCTTTCGCAGACGGCGGTGAATCGGTTACGTTGGCTGATTATTGCCGGCGTCCTGTTGATCTTCTGGTTACTGCGGCATGCGAAAATGGTCTCGCGGTGCAGTTGGCTGGTGCTTGTGTTCGGGATGCCGGTAGTGGCGATGGGAATTGTTCCCGATCTGTTTTTGCCACTGATCGAAGGAGTGCTTCTGGGCGGCGTGTTGGGCACGTTGATTTGGATCGGGCTGGCTGTTCTGCACCTTTGCCTCTTTGTCCTTCATCGTGTCTGTCGTTTCGCGGAACGAGTGACCAAATTCGGGCCGTCCGCCGCGGGGTTGTTGATTCTTGTTGGAATTCAAGCAGGTTCACCTGAACTGTTCGCTAAAGATCCGGTTGTCAAACCACAAATTCAGCAGCGAACACAAAGTATCCAACCGCAACGCAATCATAATCTTCTTCAAAAGGAGATCGTAACACCGGTTCGCAAGCCGGTCTCCCCAGGATCTGGCCTGCCGATTGTTCCTGCAGAAAAGAAGAAACTTCCACTTGTTTTCCCGTATGCCGATGCGAAAAAACCATTAGCCGCCGAGCGTGTATTTGTGCCCAAAAGCGAGTATCTCAAACTGTGGGAAATTGCCCATCCGGAAGAATCGATTGCTCCGGCACCACTGGCGTATTTGGTGAATGAAGCCTCTTATGTGGCGGAAATTGTTCAGTCGGACGGGGCTTCCAGGCAGCAGACGGTTTCCGTGAAAGCCCGTTTTGTGATTCGCAATTTTCGTGGGGAACAACAAACCGTGCCGCTCCCATTGGGGGCGGTCGTGATGGAATCGGTTGAGGTGAACGGCAAGGAAGCGACTGCGACATTGGGAGAAAGGAATCAGCCTGCGGTTCTTGTCCCAGGTGAGAAACTTTCGCTTGTCGATGTTCGATTTCGTCTGCCCGCCAACGCCGTGAATAAAGCCGGTCGGTTCACGATTTCCTTTCAGCCGGTTGCCGCAGGATCCTTTTCGTTTTTGCTGCCGAACAAAGAAACGCAGGTTCGTATTAACGATGGAAAAACATTGTATCAGCTGGTGACAAAACAGGAGAAAACCTACGCCGAAGTGGTCGTGAGCGCAGGCGGCGAGTTCTCGTTTTCCTGGCAGCCGAAAGTATCGACAACTCAGATGCAGTTTCTCTCGTGTGAATCGGCTCGTGAAGTTCTGATCCGCGATACCGGGGCAGAGCTGCAATATGCGTTCCAGTTTGATATCGCACAAGGTACATTTTCGGAAGTTGAATTGCAGTTTCCCGAGAATGTCAAACTGAAATCACTTGCCGGAAACGATCTGGCTGGTTGGCAGATGCAGGAGAACGGACGGTTGCGCATCCTTCTCAAACGCGCGGTCGATGATCGCACGCTGCTGACACTGTCGCTCTTTTCTCCGCTGAAAATTGGAACCGAAAAACAGGAATTCCGTTTGCCCGATGTCATCCCGCATGGGGTCACCCGGGAAATCGGTTCGTGGGCGGTTCAATGGGGGGACGCTATTTCTGCACGATTCACAACAGCAACCGGCGTTCGGCAAATCAGGAATAATCAGTTCAAGCGATTGTTGAAAACGGTTTTGACCGCGAATCCGCAGCAGGTTTTTCGATTCTCATCCCGTCCGATGGAGTTGCGTCTGGAAGTCACACGCAAACGGGCGATGCTTGCCGTTCAGCAATTGACACTGGCGGATATTCAACAGCACAAAACACACATGGCAACGTTTGCAAAGATCAATATCGACGGAGAGCCACGGCTGTCGGTCGATTTCGATCTGCCGAAGTCCCTGCAGATTATCGAGTTGGCCGCAACCGATTTAAGTGACTGGTTCATCACACCGGGAAAAAATAATCGTTCGACGTTGACCGTTCTGTTTGGTTCGCCTCGACTGGGCGATGTTGAAATTGTTGCCCGTGGGTATGTGCAGCAGGAAGTCGGTCTGCAGGGGCAGGTTTCGTTAACGGGGCTGCAATTAAGGGGGGCGGATCGCACAACCAGCTTTCTGGGGATTGGAGCCGCGGAAATTCTGGCCGTTTCGCTCGAAGCGATGGATGGATGGCGAATGGTCGATCCGAAGACGCTGCCGATGCAACTTCGCAAAATGGCGAACTTTCCCATTCGTCTCGGGATGAATAACCGGACCAACAATCCGCGACCGGTCACGGTTTCTCTTTCCCGACAGGCCGCTTCGATGAAAGCTCACTCGGTTTCATTGATCGCGGTCAGTGATGCTTCGGTCGACTACGGTCTTTCGATGCAGTGGATCATTTCCAAAGCGGCGACGGATCGGTTTTCATTTATCGGGCCGAAATGGATGGAAAAGCGGATCGAATTTCAGTCTCCCGGCATCCGATTGGTGACAACACGCCAGGTCGATGAACACCGCGTGCAGTGGATTATCGAAACCCGTCAGCCGCAGAATTCGCAATTCTTTTTGACGGCTGCCATTACCGTTCCCTATCCTGAAGATCGAACCGTCTCGACACCGAAACTGACATTTGTTTCGTCGGAAATCGATGCACAAGAACAGGCAATACCGCTCGAAATACAGGGACATTACGCGATTCTTGTCAACCTGGGGAAAGAGCCGCTGGACCCGATTTCCGATCACGCCCGGTTGTTGGTGCGGGAAAAGGAATTGCCGATTAAAATCCCGGGATCGCTGCTGCAACAGGCGGTGGAAATTATTCGTGTCACCGATCAAGTGGTGCCAAGTTGGGAATTGAAAAAGCGGGGGGAACAGCAATCACCCCCCGCGACAGTGCCGTTGGCTCAATTGAAAACAGTGATCGATGAAAGTGGTAGTTGGCGAACACTGGCCAAATATCGGGTGAAAAATCGTCGGCGTCAATTTTTGCCGGTTCTGCTTCCCAAAGATGCGGAACTGCTTTCGGTCATCGTGGCGGATCGTCCCTCCAAAGCGCTGCTCCGAAAAATCGGGAAGCGGGAAATCAATTTAATTCCGCTGCCCCCCGCTTC
>JALTOP010000070.1:4379-7337 GCA_027000105.1 Planctomycetaceae bacterium
CCATTATTGGCACGATGGGGATTGAAAAAGGTTTCGCTGCCGAGTCCGTCGGTTTTGTCGCCCGAAGATTCTCGCAAGTTCGGCATCCCGGTGATGTACACAACGTGGGAATTGAGCACGCCTGACGATATCGCGATTCATCCCACCAATGAAAGCAACATGAATCTTTCAAACCGGCGGGAAGTCGACCAGGCTTCACTCAAAAGCAGACTTCAGGAACTGAGTGAACTTTCCCGCATCCTGAACAGCAACAAGAACTCTTTTGGCAGACGTTCCAAGGCGGCTGACAACCTGCGAAAATTGCAGAGCAAATTGAGAGAAATTCCGGTCGATGCCTATACCGATTCGAATCGCGATGAGACCATCTCGCTGCAACTTCGGCAACAGCAACAGGTAATCGAAGAGGCGACCGAGAGCATCGACAAGTTCGAAAAAGAAGCCTCGCAGTCCCTCGGCGATGCCGCTTCCCAATCACGCGGCAGAGGGTTCATTGAATTAAACAACGATGACATCCTTCAAGGCAATACCGCACAAGGAATTCAGTTTGGCGAGCAACAGGAAGGCACACGCGGTAATCGGGGTACCCCGCAGCAACAAAAGCCGGCATCGCGAATCAATGTACCGCAAATTAAAGGGGGGCGAATGGAAAATCAACCGGCTGGATCTTCCAAATTACGACGCAAAGGAAAAGCGGTTCCACAAAAACGGTCGCTGGATAGAAAATCGTTACTGGAAGAAAATCGCAAACAGAATTCATTCTTTTATAACGAATCGTTCAATCAGGAGCCGAATAACAAAGCGGACTTCAGGTTGCAGAATCGTGAAAGCGATCGTGACAATTTCTCTGGCAACAGGAATGCGACACCAGAATTCAAACAGGATATAGATAGCGACGGCACAAACAATCAACAGGCATTTCCGAATGACGTAGCAAGCACGGGAGTTGCTGAACTGCCTTCACTGATAACATCGAACGAACCGGGTTCCGGAAAATGGACAACAACAGGGGGGCTTTCGTTGCCGATTGAGTTGCCGAGTTATGAGCAATCGATCGTCTTTTCCAAAGTGGAAGGGAAGCCGGAACTTGTGGTTGAAGTTTATTCTCGCGATTTGATCGACAAGGTTTCAGGTATCGCTTGGGCAGTTGTCAGCGCGATCGTTCTGTTGTGGTTGCTCGGTTCGATGAAAAAATTTGCTTCAGGCGAAAACCTGTCCAAACTTTATCTGCTACTGATTCTGTCCGGTCTGGTCAGCTTTGCACTATTACCAAACCCGCTCTCCTGGTTCGGTTTGCTTGTCGCTGTTATCGCGGGCACTTTGCACGCGTTGGCATCGACCCGGAAATATGTCCAACGACGTCCTGAAACTCCGGTTCACTCCTGAGTCCTCAAGGGGGCGCCAATTCGTTCTTGTAAAACAAACGGGACGTCTCCTTGGAGAGTTCCATTACGATACAAAAAATTGCTTCAACAGGACAAGCGATTGAATCGAGGAATCATGTGCCTCATGGATTATAGATCGTCTGCGTAAATCCAGTTGTTTCTGTCTTGCTATTTTTGCGTAGTCCTGTTCTGCCATTGAAGCACTTCCTGAAAATATTACTCAAGTTGTTTCGCAATGTGTTTATCATTGACCTGGCATTTGCAACTTGTGCACCATTTTCAGCCATGCATGGTCCGCTGTGCGAACCATGTTGCTGTTATTATATCGCTATGATAGCTATATGGAGTTCATTTCTTTCACTCCGCATGGTGGGTCATTCTCATGCCTGCAAAACAGAGAAACGGTTGGTTATCCGACTGGCCGGATGCCCTTGTTGGTGCTTTATGCCGCGACTCTATGAGCCGTGATCGTCTCGCTGTAGTAGCGGGATGGCCAATACCGGACGGCTGACGCCGTTCCGCTTGCAATGCCTGGCCGATGCGAGAAAATAATCTCACGCAAGGACGCGAAGACGTAAAGGAAAGAAAGAAGACGCAGAGGAAAGAAAAATGTAAAGAGAGAGGGAGGGGAATTTTCTAAAGTGGTTTTGCTCGTTCTCGCTCATATGGGAATCCAATATGGAAAACTCTCGGCGTCATTGCGGCTTGGCGTGAAAACTTCCTCTGTACTACTAACGGTTAAAGTTTACGAACGGCTCGTAAATTTTGGAAAAATATCAGTTTGGTTACGGCGGGCAGGACAGACCAGTCGTGCTGGGTTATCATTTGTGCCTATTGTTCTTGATGATGTGTCAGTTATGGTAGATCAACAATCATCAGATCGCGAGCCGCTTCAACATTCGGGAAAACAGGATTTCCCTTTTTCAAGCCCAACGGATCGTCACCCGTCTGTTCGGGGTCGATGTGCGTCATCAGCAGTTTTTTCACGTTGGCGTCACGGGCCAGTTCCAGCACTTCTGTTTTGTAGCTGTGTCCTGTTTTCTCTGCCCAATCCTGCATGTCGTCATCGAAATAGCATTCGTGAATAAGGAGATCGGTTTGGCGGATAAATTCGGTATAGCTGCCGTCCACGGCTGTATCGGAAATGTAGCAGAGGTTCGCCTGACCAGATTCAATGCGATAGCCGAGCGAACCTCCCGGATGGCTGTTCAGTTCTGTCCAATGGACCGTGCAGTTATCGATCCGGATTGGCGAATCAGACTGTTCCAGAATGTTGATTTCAAAATCCGGCATGTGCGGAAAGGTCGATTTTGCAAACAGATGCGTTTTGACGGCTTCGATGGTGTAACGATTGGCATACAGGCTGATTTTTTCAATCTGCCCTGTCATCAGCGGGACAATGGGATAGGTCAACCCCGTGATATGATCCCAGTGCGGATGGGTCAGAAAGATTTTCAGATGTCGGTTTTTCACCCGGTTGGCGACACGAAAAAAAGCCGTCCCGGCATCCAGAACGATCCCCTGTTCGGGCAACATCAGGCAGGCGGTGTGACGAATTTCGTTGGGGTGATATCCA
>JALTOP010000071.1:0-493 GCA_027000105.1 Planctomycetaceae bacterium
CCGATAATCTGGCCTCACTGGGACAGGAAGACTCTGCCCGTCGCCTGCGGGAAGAAGCGAAGCGACGGTTCACCTTCACACCCCAGTAAAAACCGGCAAGACCGACCTGAGATCAGATACAGCGGGAACAGCTACGATAAAGAAATTACCAATTGATGAGTTGGACAAACTGGAGTGGGCTGCTATTCGTATTGATGTCCATCACCAGATACGTCATCCCGTCCTGTTCGATTCGGCGGTATTTTCCGGTCTGAGCGGCGTTGGGAAATTCAATCGACACTCGCACGGCATCGTCAATCACGGCGGTCTGATTGTGATCAATCTCAACCTTCTTTCCGGAGGCAACCAGAAATGCTATCTTCTCGGTCGGGTTGTTTTTTTCTGATTTCAGAGTGAAGATTCGTTTCAGATTCGCTTCAGTTTTGCTGCTGGGCAGTGGAATAAACTGCTCGCTGATTTCGTATTGATTGTGTCGATACATGAAAATCGGTCG
>JALTOP010000071.1:503-1734 GCA_027000105.1 Planctomycetaceae bacterium
GTTTTTTATCGAGTCGATAGCCGACAAAACGAAAACCCCGCTCTCTGTCTGTGCCCTGCGGCCATTGTTCAAGCCTTCCTGAATGAATCGCCCAGGGGGTCTGTTTCTCCAACTTCATCACATGAATACCGAGCGGAGATTGTTTGCCCTGCCCGCGGCCCCGCCAATGTTTGGAGGCATCGATAAACCTGCCGTGCCAAATCAGTTTCAGGCAGAGATCGTTTGCATCCCAGGCAATGTTGACATGTTCGGGATAACCGACCGCGATGCCTCGGGGCGATGTCCCTTCGATGAAATTGCGATAGATAATGGGGTGATCTTTCGGGATGAGTTCGATCGGGTCGGGAAGGAGACCGTCTGGAATACCCGCTTTTTCGCCATCTTGCAGATACGTCCAAATAGCGTTTATTTGTAAATCCGGGTCTCCCTTGAGAATGTCCCGCCTGGCAGAAACGCCATTCACAAAGCTGCCGGGCATGCGTGTGCCCGGTCGATATTTTTGTGGATCAAGCAGGTAACGGGCAAACCAGTCTTCACGCAATCGCTGGTGCATTTTTGTCAGTGAGATTGCCTGAATTCCTGTCGCAGGATATTGAGCGAAGGTGTGACATTTGATACAGGCCAGGGCCTTGACAGAAACAAGTTCCCGCCCAATTGCTTTCACGCGATGCCTGGGGGCGTGTATCTTCCTGGCTTCCCATTCTGATTTCCAATCGATTTCAACGAAAGCAGATGCCAGTTGATCGACCTGGGCGGATTGAAACGCAGGCATACGTGTCAACATGTAAGGTCTGTCTTGTGCCCCCTGATGCAGAATTTTCTTGAGCCAGTTCGTTTGCAGTTTATCTGCAACACCATCCAGAGGAGGGGGCAGGCGTCCTTCTTCTCCCATTTCCGGAATGGAGGTAACAAACATTGCATTGCGAGCCGGCTCCGGGCCGCCGATTTTGTCCCGTTGATGACACGCATAACAGTTGAATGTTGCCATTGTCTGGATAATGAGTTTTTGTGGAGACGGTTTGCTTGATGGTGAGCCAGCCGAAATCGCTGCACGGATCGCGATGCGTTGTTCGTTACTTAAATCGAATTGAGGCAGACCGGCAGGAACTTTTTTAGCAAGACAACCTTTGTTCGGGTCAAGCTTCGATAATGTTTTGGCTGTCCCCTGTTTCGGGGACAGCAGGCGTTTTCCTCCCACTTTCAATTCATGACAGTTGGCACATCCCAAAAG
>JALTOP010000072.1 GCA_027000105.1 Planctomycetaceae bacterium
GGTCGCCAACGGAGACGACGCATTTTTGATATCAGCCGGCATCAACCTGCCGATTTATCGTAAGCGGCTCGATTCACAAATTCGATCTGCAGAAGCGAAAGTTGTTGCCACAACCCGCCAGTACGACGCGCTCAAAGATAACACGCTTGAAGAAGTGACTGATCTATTCGCAAAGGTTGAAAGTCAAAAAGAACTGCTCGTGCTGTTTGAAGAAGACATTTTGCCGAAAGCGAGATTGACACTCGAAGTTTCCAGCCGGGCGTACAATGTCGGTGAGGTCGATTTTCTACAGCTGATTGACAACTGGCGTCAGTTACTTCGCTATGAGATCAGCTACCGTCGGCAACAGGCCTCACTGCAACAGTCACTGGCTCAATTGGAACGGGTCGTCGGCGGTGTTCTGGTCACTTCTTATGCGATGCAGTTGGAGAACGAAAACAATCTGCCCACGCCGGTGGAAGCTCCCAAGCCGATCGATATCCCCGCCGCACCGGCTCCTGTAAAACAGGGTCCTGAAAAGTCGAAGAAACCTGCCCCCGGTTCTGTTCCCAAGGATGAAATACCCAGCATTGAACCGTTGGAAATTAAATAATGAACCGAAATCAGTATCGCCCCGCAAGGAGCAGAATCATGCAAAACCTGACAAAATACTTTTCAGCTGCCCTAATGCTGACATTTCTCTTCATCCTCAGCGGTTGTGCTTCTGCGTATCGCTGCTATGAAGGTTGCCGTGTCAACTGCCAATACTGCCCGCGTCCTGCACTCCCTTTCAAGCATTACACCGGCTGTCATTGCCACTCCCGCCCTGCCCTGGAACATTTGCAACAAGGCGAATAGCAAGGTGCGTCAAGACACACCTTGAAACTGGAAAGGTATAGCATTTTGGGTACATGACAACGTACCCTCCGATATTAACCAAACCAGACAATCAATTAGCTTACATGGCTCAAAGAGCACGGGAAAAAGACTCACGCCAACCCGCAAAGACGCCAGGAGTTTTTCACACAGAGTTCCCCCAAAGGTGAAAATGGATAAAAACAATTTGAAATATTTTACTTCCTTCTCTTTGTTTTTATCTTCCCTTTGCGTCTCCGCGTCTTAGCGTGAGAATACCCTCTGTGCTCTGCGTGCCTGTGTGGTTAATTTGTTATCCGGTTTTGTTAATCACAGAATGCGTTGCAATGCACCAATGCACCAAATCAATTGCCGGTATTGATTTTTATTGACAATCGCCTGAAAAAGTGCATCACGAGTCACCACAAACTCCGCCTGCCTCTCTATGCCTGGGCATTTTCCTCAAAGCGTGGGTCATCGATACCGAGTTTCAGTTTCCATTCCATGATGGAACAATACAGAACCGGGACGACGAGCATGGTCATGATTGCGATCGTCATGCCGCCAAAACTGGGCAACGCCATCGGCACCATGATATCGGAACCTCGGCCAGTCGAAGTAAGAACCGGGATGAGCGCCAGTATTGTTGTTGCGGTCGTCATCAAGCAGGGGCGAACTCGTCTGACACCTGCCGCCAAGGTTGCCTCGCGGGCTGCCTGTACCGAATTGATTTTCTTTTCCCGAAAACTCTGATCAAGATAGGTTGCAATCACGACGCCATCATCGGTAGCGATCCCGAACAGCGCCAGAAAACCGACCCAAACCGCGACCGAAAGATTGATCGTATGCACCTGCATCAGGGTGCGCATATCAGTACCAAAGAAATCGAAATTGAAAAACCACGGCTGTCCGTACAGCCAGAGCATGAGAAACCCGCCGGACCAGGCAATCAAAATTCCGCTGAATACGAGCGAGGTTGTCAGGATCGATTTGAACTGGAAATAGAGAATCAGAAAGATCATGAACAGCGCCAAAGGTAACACGACCATCAGCGTTTTTTGGGAGCGAACCTGATTTTCGTAACTTCCTGCGAATGTAAAACTGACACCGGGCGGAAGAATCAACTCACCACTTTCAATTTTTTCGTTCAAAAATTGCTGGCACTGCTCAACAACATCAACTTCCGCGTTACCCGGCTTCATATCGAACAGCACATAACCGAGCAAAAATGTATCTTCACTTTTAATCACTTGTGGGCCACGAACAAATTCGATAGTTGCCAACTGCTCCAGCGGTATCTGCTGTCCGCTTGCGGTGGGCACCAGAATCCGCCCCAACGTCTCCAGTTCATCCCGCAATTCGCGGGGATAACGGACTCGCACCGGGTAGCGTTCGCGTCCTTCAACAGTCGTCGTAATCCGCTTTCCGCCAATCGCCACTTCGATGACATCCTGAACGGTGCGGATATGCAAACCGTAGCGTTTGATTTTTTCGCGATCGATATCGATTTCAATATACGGCTTTCCGACAATGCGATCTGCAATCACGGCAGAGGCTTCGACACTCGGCACCTGCTTGAGCAGCGATTCAATTTGCAGCGCCACCTTTTCGATCGTTTCCAGATCGGGGCCTTTTACTTTAAGCCCCATCGGTGCGCGCATGCCACTTTGCAACATCACAATGCGGGCGGCAATCGGTTGCAGTTTCGGGGCAGACGTTGTCCCCGGGAACTTGGCCACCTGGGTGATTTCGTTCCAGATGTCATCCGGTTTGCGAATGTGGTCCCGCCATTGTCGAAACGGCCGCCCCGCGGGATCCTCAATCAGGTTTCCGTTCTCATCGCGAATGAAATCATTTTTCTGTTTATCGTAACGGTATTTAATTCGGTGCCCGTTTTTATCGACCATGTATTCTGATTTGTAAGTGATGATTGTTTCAATCATCGAAATGGGAGCGGGATCAAGCGGGCTTTCCACTCGGCCCAATTTCCCGACTGCCGATTCGATTTCCGGAATCGACATCAACAGCTTATCCTGCAGTTGCAGCACATCCAGCACTTCTCCAATCGATGCGTGAGGCATTGTCGTGGGCATGTAAAGATACGAACCTTCGTCGAGCGGAGGCATGAATTCTTTCCCCAATCCGGGAAACGTTTGCGCAACCGTTTTCCAGGGAACTGTTTTCCGGATCGTTTGGGGAACGAAGCCGAACAGCGTATCAATGCCGAGCCATGCAGACATCCCCGCTACAACAATCAGCGAAGGGATTGAAAGAAACAACACCTTGTGAGCCAGGCACCATCGCAATAACGGTTTGTAGAAATATGTTTGGAAAATCTGAAAAAAAGCAAGCAAGCCGCCCAGTATTAAAAAGACGAACAGCAGGTTTCTGATCATTCCTTTTTCCGGCCCCAAGGGAAGCCAGTGAGCGGTCAGGATATAAGCAACAACCAGAATGGCGACGCTGTTGGCGAGCATCGGGCCCATCTTTTTCAACCTGGCTGGTAAACTCGGTTCGAGTAACTTGAACAGCCCTGTCCCCGCCAGAATCACCCCACTCCACCAGGGCAGCGGAACCATCGGCAGCGCGATAATCAGTCCGACAAGAATCAATAACCCGTACTGAATTTTCTGTAATATTTTTGACTGGGATCGATTCGCAAACAAAATATGTGCAGCGGGCGGAATGATCGTCAGCGCAACAATAACGGATGCCATCAGCGCGAATGTTTTGGTAAAGGCGAGCGGACGAAACAGTTTCCCTTCTGCCCCGATCATCGTGAAAACAGGCAGAAAACTGATGACGGTCGTCGAGACGGCTGTCAAGACTGCACTGGCCACTTCGCTGGTTGCGCGGAATATGACTTCCCCACGATCTGCATCGGGCGGCGCTTCATCGAGCTGCTTGATGATATTTTCGCATAGAATGATTCCCATATCGACCATCGTGCCGATCGCAATCGCAATCCCCGAAAGCGCAACGATGTTGGCATCGACACCAAAATATTTCATGCCGATAAAGCACATCAAAACCGCGATCGGCAGCAACGAGGAAATCAACAGCGAACTGCGCAGATGAAAAACAGAAACAAGAATAACGATAATCGTTACCAGAATTTCTTCAGTCAGCGCCGTATTGAGCGTGCCAAGTGTTTCATAGATCAAACCAGTGCGATCATAAAACGGCACGATCGTTATCTGGCTGATCGTTGCCCAATCCGGGCGATCTTCAGCGTCAAGCTGCCGAAGGTGTTTGAGCCATTCATCGTTGTTCGGTTTCGATTCAATAAACGCTTCAAAGTGGTGATCTTTGGCGTATTGTTCAATTTCCGTTTTACGGATTTTCTCGTAATCGAACAGGACCCGTGCGGGAAGCCCTGGAGCGACTTCCTCAATTTTATCTTTGACATTTTTAATCGCTTCCAGTGGATTGAAGCCGTAACGCACAACACAAACTCCACCAACCGCTTCGGCTCCTTCCTTATCGAGCGCTCCCCGGCGAAGCGCCGGTCCCAACGTGACGGTTGCTACATCCTTGATCGTGATCGGTACCTCATCGTTCTCTTTCAGAACGGTCTGTTCAATATCCTTCAGGTTTTCGATGAAGCCGAGTCCACGAACGACATATTCCGCCTTGTTGAGCTCGATTGTTCTGGCTCCGACGTCGACATTACTCATGCGGACCGCATTGAAGACCTCGGTAAGCGTAATGTTGTTGGCGCGCATCGCATCGGGATCCACATCGATCTGATATTCCTGCACAAATCCGCCGACAGATGCCACTTCGCTGATGCCTTCAGCCGCAGTCAGTGCATAGCGGACATACCAATCCTGAACAGTGCGCAACTCGTGCAAATCCCAACCGCCAACCACGTTCCCTTCGGGATCACGTCCTTCGAGCGTGTACATGTAAATTTGCCCGAGCGCAGTCGCATCCGGTCCCAAAGCAGGCTGCACTTCGGCTGGTAATGTTCCCGAAGGAAGGCTGTTCAGTTTTTCCAGAACCCGAGTTCGCGACCAGTAAAAATCGACCTTCTCGTTGAAGATGATGTAGATCGTCGAAAAACCGAACATCGAATAGCTGCGAATCGTTTTGACTTCCGGGATTCCAAGCAGCGCCACCGTGAGCGGATAGCCAATTTGATCTTCGATATCCTGTGGCGAACGCCCCATCCATTCGGTGAAAACGATCTGCTGATTTTCCCCGATATCGGGAATCGCATCTACAGGAACCGGATCGCGAGGCAAGCCGCCCAAATCCCAATCAAACGGAGCCACCATCGCCCCCCACGCGATCACGACAATCACAAACAGGCCGACTACAAGTTTGTTGAAAAGACAGAATCGAATTATTCGATCCAGCAATGAATAACTCGTATTCGCTGAGGTTACAGGCTCGCCGTTGCTCATTATTTCAAGTGGCCTTGTTGGTCTGTTCTGTTTCTCGCAAGTTGAAGTGCCAATTGCACGGTGCGTTGCAACGCGGCAAACGCAGTATCTGTTTCAATACGGTGCGTCACGACGCACCCTACGGTATCCCTTCCGGGTGAGTTTGCGGCTTGGCGTGAATTTTTGGGATCACACTCAACAAGCAGCAAAAGAACGGCCAACGAAAAATCAGTTGCTCTGTTTTTTCGGAATGATCTGCCGTTTACTGTCTGCACATTTCAACATCGATTCTCCGTAGTACGGGTTCCGTGTTTGGTCATCACTCTGAAACCAGCTCGCACCGCGACCTTTGAATGCCATCGGGCAATGCAATTCAAAAACGGGACTTGTCCGTTTGGTGCCAAATGCCTGTTCGACAACCAGCATTTCATCGGAAAGCAGCGCGAAAGCGGCTCGGGTCGCTTTCAAATCCTGGGCAGCGAAGAAGTCCTTCAATATCTTTTGGAAATTTTTCACTTCGATATCCCATTTCTTTTTGGCTGCGTCATCCAGAGTTTCAGGCCTGATCGCATCAAGTGTTGATCGCAACGCCAAGATTGCCTTGCGGGATGCTTCAAGATTGTCCGCCGCCAATCCGTCACCAATACTGAAATACGCATCCCAAAGTGGAGTCAACTGCTGTTGAAAACTTTCAGGGACTTCAATTCGCTTGATGCGCAAGTCATCTGCTTCGCTTAACAATCCGAACGATTTCCGCACTCGTTGTATGTGCCGTTTCAGGAGCAGATTTAATTGATCGGCCTGCTTGAGTGTTTTCAATTCGCTACCCTCAACGGCATCGTTATCAAGCAGCATCGATAGTTCCTGCCATTGCTTTTTCATGGGATCAGCGAGCGTTTGGGCATCAACCGATCTGACCGCTGTCTTTAATTGGGAATAGGCGTCGCGCAGTTTTTCCAGGTCCGCTTCTTCCAGACGAGAGGCAATCAGCTCGGAAGCATCCAGAACCTCAAACACCTGATCACGAAATGCCCGAGGCAGAGGCATTTTCATGGAACCGCCTTTGGATCCCCCTGCCCCTTTTTTCACCGAGCTACCGCCATGATGATGCCCACCTCCGCCGCCTCCTTCAGGTGTCATCATCGACGGTTTGGCTGCGATCTGCAGCGCACTATCAAGCTTGAAGTTCCCGTTCGTGACGACGAGTTCCCCTTCCTTGAGACCGTTTTTCACCAGGTAGTAATCTCCTGCCCGAGGCCCGAGAACGATTTCACGCCCGTCGAAAGTCGGTGTTTCTGCTCGTGGCTGTTCAACATAAACGATGGCGCGGGTTCCGGTGACCAACGCGGCGGAAACGGGAATCACAAGTGGCTTCGCTTCGTCGTCAAGCTCTGCGTTGACAAACCCCAGGGATTCGGCTCGTACCAAAGGCATACCACAGATATCGCATTTTCCCGGCTGATCTTTCACAATTTCCGGGTGCATCGGACTGATCCACTTTCCCGCCAGTGATGAATCGAGCACCTTGCCGCCGGAAGCAATTTTTGAACGCACGATCGCGCTGACAAACATCTCCGGCTTCAAACGCCCATCGGCATTGGAGACATTGACACGCAATTTCACCGTTCGCGTTTTCTTGTTGAGAATCGGATCGATAAACGCAACTCGCCCGTGAAAGACTTCGCCAGGGTAGGCTTCGGTCGTAAATTCGACATCCTGCCCGTAACGCAACCAGATTAAATCCGATTCGTATGCATCGAGCTTCACCCAAAGATGCGATAAATCGGCGACAGTATAAATGCGGTCGCCGGTGCGAACGCGGTCTCCTTCCTCCCGTAGTTTCTCAATCACAATTCCGCCGATCGGCGAATAAATCGTCAGATGCTCTGCGGCTGTGCCCCGCTGTTCGATCTCTTCTATTTGCTCGGGAGTCAATCCGAGCAACCGCAACTTTTCTCTTGCCGAAGCGACAAGATCCAACGGTTGAATGAGTGTTGATTTGGTCGTGCCTTCGGGAACTTTTGATCTGTTTTTGATCGCCTGAAGCAATTCAATCTGAGCCGAGTACAATTCCTCACTGTAAATATAAAC